>CAZDDA010000063.1:0-9972 GCA_964504085.1 uncultured Thermotogae bacterium
CCTCTTACGCAGGGACCTTCTCGCGATAGACCTCGATGGCCACATCCGGACAGTTTTGGGCGCAGAAAGCACAACCGACGCAATCCTGCTCCTGTTCCATGCGGACTACGGTATAACCGCTTCTGTTCAACTCGCCAGAGAATGCAAGCACTCGGTGTGGACAAGCAGAGATGCAAAGTCCGCATCCCTTACAGCGTTCCTTATCGATGATGACGACGCCTCTTGGCATCAGCTCCTCCCCCACTCTCATCATCATGAAACGTTTCACTCAGCCTCTTGGCGCGATGCCGATGGAGGCGTCCTATTGCCTTCTCGACTTGGCTAATCCATTCCTTGATGTGCTCTTCCGACATCGGGTCTCGCTGTACATGCTCCGAGGTGAGCTTTGTGGGACGCCTGCTTAGTACGTGGTTCAATCGATGGAAATCGCGGTCAAACCCGTCCGCGGATCCACTCTCTTGTGGAGGCAAGATCGTCAGATTGAAGCGTCCGTCCTCTTTTCTCTCGACGATCCGTACCGTAACGCGTTCACCGGTATGGAAACGGTCTTTGAGCGTCTCTGAAGGAAGGGATTCGCACGCAGCCACGAGCCCAACCTGGCCCTCGGATAGGGAGACAATAACCCCCTCAGGACGGACATCGACGATTTCTCCTGAGACGGTCGCGCCGATTTCAAGCGTCATGGCTTGTCCCCTCTTAGAAGTCCCTCGCAGGTCGTGTTGTGAGAGTCCTCGGTGACTGTTGCGACCTCTTTTGTAGTAAGAGGTTGGGGTGCATTGGTTAAACGGCCTTTGGTACCCGGCCGGATTTGATGCACCGTGTGCACGCATTGATCCATGCTCGTTTTCCGCCAACGTAGGCGTGAACCCGCTGGATGTTGGGAGCCCTCATCCGACGCGTGTGCCGGTGCGAGTGGCTGATAGTGTTTCCCGCTACTGGCTTCTTTCCGCAGATCTCGCAAACTCTTGCCATCCTAGTCTCCTCTCATTGATTAGGAAATCATTTTCACGAGGGCAGGCTCCACGTAGGTTGGTTCTACATCGTAGAGTTGATCTCGGGTATGTGTATCCTCTCCCAAGCGTGCAATCCACGCAGGGGATGGGCGATTCAACTCCTCTGGGGCAATCTCTACCAAAGCACATTCTCCCAGCTGTTCTCGCAGGAGTTCCGCCCCGCTTCCTATTGCGACAAGCTGTTTTTGTCCCTCCGACATTCGTGTTAGCACGTCCGAACTTGATAGCACCGCCACTTCGCCGAGTGCTCTTGCTCCAGCGAACCAGCGAGCGTAGAACAGGTCGCGGCGATTAGGGACTAAGACGCAAATGCGCCCCTTGACGTCAAGACGAACTCGGTAAGCCACCGTTCCATCGATCCCCACCAGAGGAATGTCCAGTGACTGGCAGAGCCCCTTTGCAGTGGCAAGACCGATTCGAAGCCCCGTGAACGAACCTGGACCGCAATTGACACTCACAAGGCGTATTTGATCCTTATTTCGGCCGCACTCATCAAGAAGTCCTGCCAAAAGGGGCAGGATCTCCTCTGCGTGGTGAAGGGGGTCTTCCATCATCTTCTCACCGAGGAGGGTGCCCCCTTCTTGCAGAGCCACTCCCCCCCTGGCCTCGGAAGTATCGATCCCCAAAGTCAACATCGTAGGATAATGGTAAGCCAGTCCCAAACGCTTTTCAAGCAAGAATAGGTTCCAAGTCTTCTTCGTAGGAAAGAAGAAGTGATCGCGCCCGAGCGACGTCGTGCTCCAGCTGACGTCGCAGCGCCTCAAGGGAGGGGAAGGCTTGATCGTCGCGCAGTTTCTGATGCAAATGAACCTCCATTCTCTCTCCGTAAAGTTCGGTCTCCGGAGCAGTGAGCAGGTAAACTTCACAGCGTATCGCGTTCGATTTCAGTGTGGGACGCATTCCGAGGTAGAGGAGTCCTGCACTGTGTTGCTTCTTCCAAAACGCGTGAATGAGGTAAATTCCCTCTGCAGGGAGGAGGAGGGTCGGGTCGAGTGCCAGATTGGCGGTAGGATAGCCAAGTTTGCGGCCGAGACGATCCCCCGCTACCACGTCACCTACGAGAAGAGGGGGGCGTCCAAGCAAGGGTCTGGCGTGCCGAACCTGACCCGCTTTGATCAAACTGCGGATTCGGCTACTGCTCACTGGTGCGCGATCGACAATAATCATTGGAACGGTGATGACGCTGAAACCCTGCTCTTTTCCAATCTGACGAAACAAAGAGACGTTTCCCTCGCGATCGCGGCCGAATTGAAAGGATTCGCCCACTACGATTGTGCGAGCGGCAAACTGTTCGAGCAGCACGTTGTGGATAAACTGTTTTGCCGCGAGGTTCCGTACAGTCGAGAAGTCTGCCTGTTCCACCCGATCAACGTATTGCTCAAGGAGCTTTCGTTTTGCTGATTGCGGAAGCAGCAGGCATGGTGGGGGTTGCGTTTTACACATCGGATCCCTGATTGCATGCCGCGGAGGGAAGGCAAAGGTATAGGCGATTCCCGGCAAGTTCTTCTCGTGAGCGATTGTCTGTAGTTGCTGCAGGATTGCCTGATGTCCCAGGTGGAGTCCATCGAAGGTTCCCACAGTGATGACAGTGCCCTCCATCCTTTTGCTCATCCTCCTTAATCAAAGATGGTAACCCAAATTGCGACCTTCCTGTAGCGTGGTGAGTCAGTTGGACGACAGATTTGCCCATCTGTACAATCTTTTTAACATGCGGACTGACCGGATAACCGATCTTTCTTCGGAGGAGGAGCTTGTTTTTACCACCCTCCGCCCGACCAAGCTTGACGAGTTTGTGGGACAGACCGGGATCAAGGAGAAGCTGCGCATCTATGTCACGGCAACGCAAGGAAGGAACGAGCCGCTTGATCATGTGTTGCTACACAGCCCCCCGGGTTTGGGGAAGACAACACTTGCCCACATCATCGCCGCGGAGATGGGGGTGAATATCCGCGTCAGTTCGGGACCGGCGATCGAGAAAGCAGGGGATCTGGCTGCCATTCTGACTAACCTGCAGCCGCGCGACATCTTCTTTATCGACGAGATTCATCGCCTACGGCGCAGCGTTGAGGAGATCCTCTACCCGGCGATGGAGGACTACAAGATTGACATCATTCTCGGCGAGGGTCCTAATGCACAGTCGCTGCGTATCGATCTTCCT
This sequence comes from uncultured Thermotogae bacterium, assembly GCA_964504085.1. Lineage (GTDB taxonomy): Bacteria > Bipolaricaulota > Bipolaricaulia > UBA7950 > UBA9294 > CAZDDA01. The sequence goes on from CAZDDA010000063.1 coordinate 3,172, forward strand.
CCGTTTACCCTGATCGGAGCGACCACTCGCGCCGGGCTCATCTCGGCGCCGTTGCGGGACCGCTTCGAGGTTTCCTTCCGGCTTGCCTTCTACGGCCCCGAAGAGCTTCGTGCGATTATCATTCGTGCGGGCGAGATCCTCGGAATCGAGGTTATCCCGGAGGGTGCCTGGGAGCTGGCCAAGCGCGCCCGCGGAACCCCTCGGATTGCCAACCGCCTCCTCCGCCGCACGCGCGACTACGCCCAGGTAAAGGGTGCGGGGAAGATTGACATACAGACCGCGAAACGATCACTCGCGATGCTTGAAATCGACGAAGTGGGACTTGACCGGCTTGACCGAGCGGTCCTGGAGACGATCGTCTCCAAGTTCAACGGTGGACCCGTTGGGTTGGACACCCTTGCTGCTGCCCTGTCGGAAGAGAAAGATACCATTACCGATGTGGTGGAGCCATACCTGCTGAAGGAGGGCTTCATACAACGAACCCCTCAGGGCAGAGTGGCTACCGACCGCGCGTACACTCACCTCGGCAAAGAGGAACCCCGCCTGATTTAACGCTTCTGGAGCGCCTTGGCGTTGGCGATGAATTCCGAGACGACGCCCTTGAAGCGGCGCCGATCGAATAGGAGCGCCAAACACATCCAGACGATGAACATCCATGCTGCCCGGGGCGCGTTGAAGTAGGCAACGATGAGTGGCAAGGCGGACAGAGGACAGGCAAAAGACATGGTGATCATCTTTGAGCGGAAATAGGCGATGAAGACCGCCGCCACTGCAACGTAGATCACTGTAGGCGTGACTGGGATCAATCGCGCCATGACCAGGTAGCAGAGTCCGGCGAAGACCATAACCATGTCAAAGACGAACTCACGCTCTCCGACCCACGTGACTTCTTTCTTGTAGCGACGCGCAAGCCGACCGTCCAGGATGTCGGTGGTCCATCCAAGCATGGTAAGCAAGACCACGGTTTCGAGTGCTCGCGGTCCGACAAAGCCGAGAGAGACAATGGCCAAAGCGATGATTCCCCGTGATGCCGTGAGTAAGTCGGGTACCCTGTTCATGATTTTCCCACCGTTATGATTATAGTTACGCGGCTTGCGGAAGACAACTGGCAGAGCTTTTCGATCACTCAGGTGCAATGTCTGGCTGCAAACCGCTTGTGATATGGATTACGGAAATTCCCTTCCCTTTTGTGCTATGGTGGGGGCAAGAAACTATCACAGGAGGTAGAAAATGACACTGGAGGCATGGCTGCTTCTATCGCTCTTCTGGGCGTTCTGGATCTTTGCGTTTGCTGGCTTTTGGTGTGGCGGTCCCTGCTAATCCATCACGCGCAGTGTTGGGTTTCTTAAAGGCAGGACTGGTTTCCTTCTCTGTTGTCCACGGGCAGTTGCGTTGAGGGAAGGAATCCGGAAAGTGCTCCCTGCGCCTGATTCTGAAAGGAGGGTAGAGCGATGAAACGGGCTGCGGCAGTCGTGGTGTTGATGCTCTTGATGCCCGCGGTATTTGCGCCGTGGGTATTCGGGCTGCCTCAAGATCCTACTCCGACCATTACCGCTTCCGTGGTTGAAGTCGTCAGCATTGACACCGTGGAAGTGGAAATCATTGCTGTTACCGGTGTGGCTCCGGTCTGGGAGGGGGATCACGTGTTGGTCCGTATGATCGGTATCGAGGCTACCCAAAGTGCTGAGGCGTTTTGGGATGCAAACGCCAGTTTCTATTCCACAATGATTGTTGGCAGGACCGTGTATCTGGCGGTCGATGCTGCGTCTGTCAGCTTCTGGAATGGAGCGGACGAACCGTTGTTGGCCTACATCTACCTCGATCCCGATGGAAAGACGCTGGTAAATTCACTGCTTGTGTCAATGGGGTTTGCCGAGGCCGCTGCAGGTGTGCAAGCCACTGCGGCCGCTGAGGCTACTGCAACGTCGTCCTCTGAGGTCCAACAGACGATCGATCAGCAAACAGTGACCACGGCCGCTACCCAGGCGGAGGCCACCAGTGAAGCGGTGGCGGAAGTTTCGAACGAGGTGGTGACTCCCCAGACTACGCCGATCCCTGCTTCGGTTTCGGCCGCAGCCATCGCTCCGGAACCTGGATTCGGTTGCTGCTGTTTGAACGCATGCGTGTGCGAAGAACTTGTGAGCGTGCTGTGTCTCACATCGCACGTCCGGCGTGGGGACTACGCCAAACTGCAGGTGCAGACTGTTCCGGATGCGTGGTGCAAGATCGACGTGCGCTACCACTCCGGTCTCACTACCGATCTAGATCTCAGTCCCCGATCCGCGTTCTGCGGGGCCGTTACGTGGAGATGGAAGGTAACCGCGGATACCCCGCCTGGAACCTGGCCGGTTGTCGTAACCGCGCGCTTGAACGGGGAGATCATCGGGCGGCTCGAGACAAGCATCACCGTACATCTCTGATTGTCCGGTTATTCCGCTCGATACCCGCGAGCGTCCATGTCTTTCCTTTAGGAGCGAGGCGAACCTTTTCTTAGACCCGGCGGCGGTCCGAGGATCTCTCCCAGCACGATCGCCGCCCGCGGGTCCTGCTGCAAGATCTTTCGCAACAGCTTCCCGAGGGATTTCCTTTTTACCATCTATGTGCCTCCGCTGAGCAGTGCTTCGCCGTGCCCGGCGGCAGGCGGTTCTTCCCCTTCTGCCAAACCCTCGCGCATCCTGGTGTCGGCCTGGATGTTTCTCAGGTTGTAGTAGTCCATCACCCCAAGTTGGCCTTTGCGGAACGCCTCGGCGATGGCACGTGGAATCTCCGCTTCGGCTTCGACCACCGCCGCTCGGCGTTCCTGCACCAACGCCGTCATTTCCTGCTCTCGCGCGACGGCCATCGCACGGCGCTCCTCGGCCTTGGCCCGAGCCACTTTGAGATCGGCCTCGGCCTGGTCGGTTTGCAACTGTGCGCCGATGTTCTTTCCCACGTCGACGTCGGCGATATCGATCGACAGAAGCTCAAAAGCCGTGCCCGCATCGAGCCCTTTCTCCAACACGAGCTTGGAGATCTTGTCGGGGTTCTCCAGAACCTCCTTGTGCGAGCCTGCCGAGCCGATCGCTGACACGATCCCCTCGCCTACCCGGGCAATGATCGTCTCTTCGGTTGCTCCTCCAACCAACCGCTCGATGTTGGCGCGAACGGTGACCTTGGCGATCGCAAACAGCTGAATCCCGTCCGCCGCTACTGCACCGACCTTCGGAGTCTCGATGACACGGGGATTGACCGACATCGCCACCGCGTCGTACACGTCTCGTCCGGCCAGATCAATCGCCGCTGCCCGTTGGAAATCGAGCGCGATGTTTGCCTTGTCGGCGGAGATGAGCGCCCGTGCGACCCGATCTACGTTGCCTCCGGCGAGGTAGTGTGCCTCGAGCTCGGAAATGGAAAGCTCCAGCCCGGCCTTCCAAGCGGCGATCATCGGAACGATCACCTTGTGTGGATTGACCTTTCGAAGCCGCATTCCAACGAGCATCATCGGACCCACCGGCACCCCGGCCGCAAGGGCGGAGATCCACAGTCCCACCGGTACAAAATAGAAGAACAGCCAGATCAACAACACCGCAATGATGGGGACAATGTAGACCAAGATATTCATATCAGTCTCCCTCCTTCACTTTGCGTACCACCTTTCGGTAGGCCTCGTCCTTGATCACCACGATCGGCGTTCCTTCCGGAAGGTACCCCTCTTCGCAGGTTACGTCCACCCGTTCACCGGCGAATTCCCCCGCGCCCACCGGGTGGAGATCCGTTGCCGCTACGCCTTGCCGGCCTACCCACGGACTCTCTACCGCCTCTGCCTGGCTCTTGTCGAAGGCCCGGCCGGTGATCGCCGAGGAGAGGATCACCCCGCCGAAACGCAACCGACTCTTGGGAAGCCGGGCCAACAGGATGATCGTCCCCATCACCGCGACGACGAGTCCCCCGGACACGGCGCCCACAGCCGAAATCACCTGTGAGGGATTGGTGAACGGACCTACCATCGCGGTGTAGAAGCCCAATCCGATCAGCACTAGACCGACAAGCCCTGCTGCGCCGAAATCCACTGCGGTGAACACGAACACCTCAAGCAGGATTGCCACCAGCCCACCGAGGAAGAAGACAATCGACTCCCAACCGGCAAGGCCGACGAAAATGTGCGCCCAGAAAAAGAGACCCAGGCAGGCGATTCCGAGAATCCCGGGGATTCCAAAGCCAGGGATGAGCATCTCCACGATCAGCCCCAGAATCCCCAGCGTGATCAAAACGGCGGCCAACCATGTCTCGGTGAGCACGTCGACGACCGTGTCGATCCATCGTGGAGCAAAGGGAATCACCACGGCTTCGGACAACCCTTCTGCTTCCAACAGCTCACCCACACTCGCTACCTCTCCATCGGACATCCCCCAGGCCGCCGCTTGCTGTGAGGTCAGGGTAAGAAGCTTTCCCTCCTCGACCAAGCCATCGATGGTGACATCCGGATCGACCATCGCCTCGGCTACTTCGGGCGGCCGGCCGCGTGCCTCCGCCGTGGAACGGAACAGGGATCGTGTCGCGGAGACAACCTTCTCTGAGGCCGGTTGGCCCGTGTTCGATTCCACCGGTATGGCGGCCCCCATCACGCCGGCGGGATCGAAGTAGATGCGTGTACACGCCAAGGCGAGAAGGGCAGCGGCGGAGAACGCCTCACGGTGAACGTAGGCCAAGGGGGCAAGCTCGGCATCCAGGATGACATTCCGGGCCGCGACGGCGGCGTCAAGATAACCACCCGGAGTTGCAAACTCGATCACCGCCGCCCGGGCACCGGATTCGCCGGCCATAGAAAGGCCCTTTCGCAGGAAGGAGACCGTGCCGCGGCCGATCTCGCCATCAAGGGTCAAAAGCCACACCTGGGGTGTCTGTTGAGTCACGGCAAGGACAGAAATGGTCAGGGTCAATGCCAAGACGGCAACAACAGTTCTCATGGCGGTAGTTTAGGAAGATCGATGCAGTTCGGTCAAGCCTCAGGACCCGCAACATGTGTGTCTGCTTGCCCACGGTGTGTCTCGCGACTAAAATGGCATCGGTGACCTTTCTCCGAAAAGGGGGAAGGAATACACACTACGCTCAAGAGGTAGGCCACAGGTCACACTCTGGAGACACAGCGATGGGAAAGCTGATCTGTTCCCGGTGCAAACAGGTCTTCGAGCAGCCGTCCGATGGACGATGTCCTCAATGTTACGCCGAGGGACACGAGATCTATGACTTCAAGAACAGCGACGAGGTCCTGAAGCGCGAGATTCCACGTGTGTTGGAACAACGGAGGAAAGCCGGATTGGAGGGTCTCGTCGAAGGCCTTGAGGCCGTCATCATCAACACCGAGCCAGATCGACAACGAGCCGCGGTGGAGGAACTCCTTCACACCACCGGTTTTCAGTGCGTAGATGCCTTCGAGGACGCCCACTATCGTAGCTGTGTCCTCCAAGCTGGGGGGTCAGCCGACTTTGTCATCCGCTCGCGGAAAGAGGAATCGAACCCCTTTGCGCCATTCAATCGCTTCCCGAGGTCTGAGCATCTTCCCGACACGCGATTGGAAACCCTCGTCTTTGCCACACCGGACATCGAGCGATACGTCACAATACAGAAGGAGCAAGGCGTGCAGTTTCTCACCGAGGAGATCCTCCACGCCGATTCGTTCTCAACCATCCAAACAGCGCCGTCGCGCTACACCGGTAACTCGATCGGCTTCGCTGAATGGCACGGCCCGCGCAGGTGCTACCGTACCCATGACAGTAGACCGCTCGATTGGCGCTTTGAGAAAAAAACTTCCAAGGAATCCCTGGACAACATCTCCGCGCTCGATCACGCGGCGACGAGGGTTCGCGCAGAGGATCGAGACGCGGCGATCCTTGAGTTCATGGAACTGACCAACTACCACTTCGACTTCGCGATCTACGTGAAGCTGTTCAACTCGATTACCAACGTGGCACGGCTATCGGCGCAGGATTTCGCGATGGTGTTCACCTCCGGGATCTCTTCGTACGTCAGCGATGAGACATCGGGCCCGACAGAGAAATTCATCCACAACTACGGCACGCGGGTCCATCACATGGCCTTCCGCACCGAGAACATCGAGGACACCATCTCTTCCTTGCGAGATGATGGTCAGGCGTTCTTGATCGATCTCGTCGGCTCACCGCAGGAGGGCTTGAAGCAGACGTTCACCACTGCCTCGCAGCACACGCTGTTGGTCAACGAGTACATCTACCGCTACGGCGACTTCGACGGTTTTTTCACAAGAAGCAACGTTACCTTGCTCACAGGGGCTACGGGCAAGCAGTAGGAGAAATGACTGTCCCTGGCTTACTCTGCTCTGTTTTTGGGAGCAATCGCCCCGGTGTTGCGATAGAATGTGGGTTGGAAGACGGCGTATTGAGGGAAGGGAGCAAAACGCCATGAGACGGGAAGAGCGGCGTGCAAGAGAACGGATCACCAGGCAACTTGCCAGACGGCTTCGTCGAGAGCCGACGCAGGAGGAAATCGAGTCGGCGCTGGCGCAGCTGCAGCTGACCCAGCAGAAAGAAGGCCGCAAGCCCCAGGGTCCCAAGCCAAAGTCGCGACCGTTCGCGTGGAAGCAGTGAAGAACGAGCAGGCAATCGTCCCTGGAGACCTCACCTCTCTGTACGGCAGGCCTTCATTCCATGGTGTAAAGGAATGCCGTTTCAGTCTCTGAGCCTCTGCGACTGCTTCACTCACGAAGCAGTCGCAAGGATTAAGAACGCCGTGGGAGAAGGCGTAGCAGTGCATGTCGCTCGTGGGGCATCCCCAGCAACCAGGTAA
>CAZDDA010000064.1:0-9935 GCA_964504085.1 uncultured Thermotogae bacterium
GGGGCGAATCGCGTTGCAGTCGCACCGCCAGTTCTGGATAGGTGAAACGGTCACACATCCCCAGGGCAGGTACTACACGCGTTCTACAATTCGGTCCCAAGGCTCCACCAGTGCTGGAGCAGCACTTTGTCAAGGGAAGCATCCCCAGAGCCTTGACTTTTCTGCTCTTCGCAGGTTTTCAAGACCTACCAGGTATCAATGCAAACTTGATATATCCCCTGCCGTAGAGCGAAGATACCTCACACCAAGGTGAGGCACTACAAATGCCAATTGCTGTTGTTCTGTCTTTGCTGATCTTGGCCTCGGCGATCGCCACAATCTGGGCTGAATACCGTGGTCCTCGCTCCATTGTCTACTGCTTCAAACCCCTCACTACGGGTCTGATCCTTCTGTTCGCACTGCGTCTAGGTATCGCGCCATCGCTTCCTTATCAATACGCCGTCGTCGCAGGCCTTGCGTGCTCTCTTGTTGGGGATGTTATTCTTATGCTGCCCAAGAGAAGGCTACTTATTGGATTGGCGAGTTTCCTAATCGCTCACATGTCCTACATCGTGGCATTCTCTTGGGGTGCGCGCCTCAGCGACTGTCCCGTGCTGGTGACTCCCTTCCTCGTGTGCTTCGTGGTTGTGTCTGTGATCCTCCTTCCGCATCTTGGAAGAATGAAAGTCCCCGTCATAGCCTATGAGCTTTTGATTCTCTCAATGGCTTGGAGGGCTCTGGAGCGATGGCTTCAAGTGGAGAGCGTTCCAGCATTCGCAGCATTCCTTGGGGCACTGATGTTCCTTTTCTCGGATTCACTCCTCGGGATAAGGGAGTCTGTTCGCAAGTTTAGAATCGCTCAGGCCTTGATTCTGAGCACGTACTTCTGCGCTCAGTGGCTAATCGCTCTGTCGGTTTAGTCTCACCTGAGTTCGGCCGCCTGGACGATCTGCGGGACGATGTCATCCCACCCCAGGGGCATGAGATGCACCCCCTGGCACATGTCCTTCATCTCTCGCGCCAGGTTGGCCGCAATTTCCACTGAGACCTTCTTGCGGTCCTCCTTCCCGGTTTCCCTCATACGGTCAATGATTTGCTTGGGCACGTTAACGCCTGCGATGCTCTCGTTCATGTAGTTCGCCATGCCGGCCGACTTCAGCGGCACAATGCCAACCATGACCGGTGTGCCCAGCTTCTCGGCCTTCTCCATAAACCTTGCGAACACGTCGGGCTCGTATACGGCCTGTGTCTGAAAGAACTCCGCGCCCGCGTCGATCTTCTTTTGCATCTTGAGAAGCTGCACCTCCACATCGTCGGAACCCGGGTTGACAACGGCGCCAAGGCAGAGGTTCGGTGGGTGCTCCACTTCGTGATCGGCCAGGTCCCGACCTTCGTTCAGTTGTTTGGCGGCAGCCAGCAACTGCACCGAATCCAGGTCGAAGACCTTCTTCGCCTCCGGGTGGTCGCCAAGAACCATGTGGTCGCCTGTAATGCAGAGCACGTTCTCGATCCCGAGCGCAGCGGCTGAGAGCAGATCGGACTGAAGCGCGATCCGGTTCCGGTCACGACACGTAAGCTGGAAGACCGGTTCGATCCCTTTTTTCTTGATGAGATGCGAGACGGCCAACGAACCCAGCCGCATCACTGCACTCTGGCTATCTGTGACGTTGACGGCGTCTACGCATGGGGCCATCAGCTCTGCTCCTTTGAGCGCTTCGGAAGCGTCAGCGCCTTTTGCAGGGCCGACCTCTCCAGTCACCACGAAGCCTCCGTTGGCAAGGAGTGTTGAGAGTCTCATATGTCGTCTCCTTTCTGCGTGCCCTTGGGGGGCTTTTCCACGCCGGACCAGGCGGACACGGTTTGATTCGCGAAGGTGAACTCTGCACGTTTGCCCTCCATGTGGAGGCTTCGCGGCGAGCCCGAGCGCAGCCAGTTTTTCGGCGGCTGGTATTCGAGCATCAGATCGGTCTTACCGAGCTTTTGTAACCTCTCAAAGATGAGCCGCCATCCGCAGTCGCGTTCGGGGTCCACTTCGCACTTCCCGTCTTTTGCGCCGCCGCACGGTCCGTTCAGCAGCGATTTGGCGCACAGCGTTACGGGGCAGAGGCCGCCCGTGTTCTCCAGGACGCACTGCCCGCACAACGAGCAGTACTCGGTAATCGAGTTCTCACTGATGGTCTCGCCACCGAAGATAGTATCGCATCCCGGATGCACCATCCCAGCGTCGGTGGCGTCGATGACCGTGTGAATCCCTTGCCCGCAAGCGAGTACCAGGAATGAATCAGCGGCCTCGGTTTCCTCTCTGTGATCCTCGTTTAGAAGCTTCTCCGTAGCGGAGAGTTTGCACAGCGAGCCACCGTCGAGAGGCACTGCCCAGCCTGTCACAGTGATGCCTTTTGCCCGCAGTCTTTCCGCCATGGCTCTTGTCTCCGGCTCGCCACCGGACTTGGCCTTGGCTGCGCAGTTTGCGCAACCCACAACCATCACCTTTTCTCCTTCCTCAAGGCAACCGAGAATTTCCTCGAGAGACTTCTGGATCGTCGCGTGCATATACCCATCCTCCGCCGACCTGTTTGCCGAATCCCCCGCCCTTGGTCGGCCTACGGGACGTGAGATGTCTGATCGTCCTGCCAACAAGTGGTGTCGCCCCTTTCGTCACAGAGCGACACCACCCTCAGTAAAGCATGACGGTCTGGGATTGTCAATAGTCGTGTCTTATTGAGCATACGCCAAGTTCTTTTGGAACATCAGAACAGCGCGGCGTGAAGAGCCAGTGATCGGCCTTCCGCACGCTGACCCTGAGAATGTTTAAACCAGTAGGGAAGTTACGAACTCGGAGGACATCCACCCTACGAGAAAGCGGCTACGTACCCAGTCTCTCGATTTCTTCGCCAGCCTTTTGCGCTATGCACGAGATGCTACAACCCCTGGAGTTCGAAGTTTAAGGGTAATTCTATACAGGTCTCTCGTACAAAGCCGGGTTCGTGGAGAAGCAATCAGGAAATGAGGTTCGCCTCCTCGAGATACGGCCTCAACTTGTTTTCCTGCTCCTCGGATAGAGGCTCGAAGGGGAGTCGCGAGTACCCTCCATGCAATCCCATCATGTTTAGAGCGGAGCGATAGATGGAGAGGTCACTATAGGGACCGATCAGCTGCTGCGTATAAACGTTCACTAAGGGAACGATACTATACCAAAGCTCGCGAGCACGTTCGATATCCTTTGACTTGTTAATTGCCTTCCAGAGAGCGACAGCTTGGGAGGGTACAATGTTGAGAATACCGCTAATCCAGCCGATGGCTCCACCAGCAAGGCCCTCCAGGGCTGCAAGGAAGCTTCCATAGAAGACTCTGAAGTTATCGTCCGTGAGCAAACAGATGGTATGTACTTGATTGACCGCCGTGAGAGAGGTTGACTTCACTCCGCGTAGTACGCCCTCATTGTAGAGCTCTGCCAGATCCCAAGGAGTCAGCTCAGGGGCGCCTGAATACATTGGGTTGTTGTAGCAAAAGATCGGCAGGTCCGTGTTTTTCGCTATCGTTCGGTAGTGGTTTTTCACTTCTTGCCTTTTGGGTAACTGATAGTAAGGAAGAATAACGAGTGCACCATCTGCGCCTGCACGTTCCGCAAACTGGGTCAACTCAATAGTTTGGTCAGTGCTGTAGTATCCTGTTCCTGCCATCACTGGCACTCTGCCTTTCACTGCCTCGATGCCTAGTTCAATCACACGTCTGCGTTCCCCTTCTCGCAGAGCAATAAATTCCCCACTTGTGCCGGTAATGACGATTCCCTGGATGCCCTCTTGGACTAGCCAGTCAAAGTGTCTCAGAGTGGCTTTCTCGTCTAGCTGCCCTCGCTTATCGAACATTGTCATTGCTGCGGGGAAGATGCCTTCCCACGTTGTTGCTGCGTTCATAATCCTATTGACCTCCTCTTTCGTTCCGGTTGTGAATACCGTTTAAACTCTCCAATGCCAGTATTAGCGCCTGTGTTCCTTTCTTGATTCCTCCGCATGCCCTCACTGCGTGGTACAGTTCGCGCGCGAGACTCGTAGCTGGGAGACAAAGATCCTTTTGCTCGGCTTCCGCAAGTACAATGCCAAGATCCTTAAGGAAATGCTCTACATAGAAGCCAGGTTCCAGATCGTTTCGGGAGATACGGGGCCAAGCAAAGCCCAGAATGAATGATTGTGCTGCTCCCCCACTCACACTATCAAGTACCCTATCCAGTGGCAGGTCCATCTTCCGAGCGTACATATACGCTTCGCAGATGCCCATCATGTTGGCAGCAATCATTATTTGATTCACCATCTTCGCGTTTTGCCCGGCTCCTACCGGACCGATCAGATTAATCTTTTCACCCATCAATCTGAGGAGCGGTAGAACACGCTCAAAGGCTTCCCTCGGACCACCGACCATAAATGCTAGGGTTCCATCTTTGGCCCCGCTTGGCCCTCCCGAAACAGGAGCATCCAGTGTCTCGACATCCCGGGAGTGCGCTACAGTGGCGATTCGCCTCTCCAGGCCGGGGCTGCTGGTTGTGCAATCGACAACGACGCTGTGCGGTGGAATACCTTGCAGAACGCCGTCGCAATCATCGAGCACCACCTGTTCGACCTGCCAGGGATAAGCGACCATGATGAACGTGACATCAGTATCCGTCGCCGTTTCCCGAGGGCTTCTCGCCCAACTGGCCCCGGCTTTCACCAAAGAAGCTGCGGCGCTGTCCATTTCGTCGTGCACTTTGACGTGATGGCCCTCTTCGAGCAGGTGCCTGACCATCCGACTACCCATTATCCCTGTGCCCACCCAGCCGATCTTCATTCTTACGGTCACCTCTCACGTGTTGGATACCACGATGCAATGTGCGATCTAAAGGCTCTTTTCCTCACTTCCTTGTCCGGATGTCACTCAGCGGTGGTTTCGTTTGGCCTATGACCTGGCTCAGGCTTTGGGCAACAGACCTAATTCTCTCTGCAAGCCTCAAACCGAACGCGTCGTCCGATGTCGCATACATTGCCGGGTACGAAACGCTAAGAGCGCAGATAGCCCGCCCGGTTTGGTCGAGAACTGGTGCAGCGACACAACGCACTTCCAACTGATACTCCTCTTCGTCGATTGCGAATCCGGAAGCTTGAATTCGGGCGAGCTCTTGTCTTAACTCCTTCCTTTCCATAATGGTATTTGGAGTCAGCTTCCTCAGCTCAATCGATCCCAGAATCTGCTCTCGATGTTCGGGAGGGAGATACGCTAGTAGAACCTTGCCAAGACTGCTTGCATATAGCGGTACTGGCTTTCCGAGGTTGGCATTGACGACCAGCGGCGCTTTGCCCTGTTTCAGAAGAAGCGGGTATGCGTTGTGCCCCTCTAGGACAGATAGACTCGCGGTGAACCCCGTCTCCTCGGCCAGCGCGTCGAGCAGAGGTGTAGCTAAGTCTATCAGCGCGCTCCAGGACACGGTGACCAGACTGAACAAGCGACAACTAAGGCGGTAGGTCGTTTCTTCTTTATGCAGGTATTCAGCGCGGGTCAGTGTCTGTAAGAACCGATAGCTCACGGCTGGGTCAATGCCGAACTCTCTTGCGACTTGAGAGTTTTTCACTCCGAGGGGATGCTGTCCCACGTAGTCCAGCATTGCCAGACCACGGAGTAGTGTCTTCAGTAGTCCTTTATTGTTCATAGTGCAATCTACATGTAATTATAGCAATCCCCGATGCTGCAATCAACGCCCCCACGATGTTGTGGATTTACCACGTGAGGAAATCCCGAACGAATTCAACAATTTTCCTTGTCAGACCGTCAAATAGCCGCTTTCCCGATGCCTTCGAGGCACTTGCTGGAATGCCGTTGACTCCGCTTTCAGACCACTCATCTGCGTGGATCGTGAAGTAAATCGGATATCCCTTGTTGAGGATCCTGCATCTTTTGTAGTCCGAACCGCTTCTTGAGCCCCCTTGCGTGACTTGTGTCATGTCAACTGTCTCTTCCGCCAGGTAGAGCATTAATGATGTTTCGATGTCGCCCGCATGGTCGATGCCACTATCAAGTCTACCACCGTTGCTTCCCCGTAGATGCTCATCGGTTTCCGCGTCCACCAATTCCTGATCGAAGCGCCAATGCGACGCATAGACGATGTGCAAGTCATCCAGATGACTGAATTCAGGCTTCAGCTCGACAAGGGCCATCTTCCCGGGAATCTCGTTTCCGCCATGTCCACTGATCAAGAGAATTTTCCGCGCTCCCATTGACACAAGCGAACGGCACATACCTTTGAGGACATCGACGTATGTTCGTGTATCCAGGCTTATCGTTCCGAATACCGCATGCTGATTGGAACGACCCAGCCACAGAGGTCGCAGAAGAAGCACGTCTTTCGGCAGTGCTTCCTCCACTCTACGCGCTATCGCCTCAGCGATTGTCGTGTCAGTAGAGAAGGGTAGGTGGTGGCCGTGTTGCTCGAAAGCTCCCAACGGAACGATGACAGCTTTGTCGGCGATCCCAACAGTCTCAAGCTCAGATGCTTTCAGAGTATCAAAATCCACGATGTACCTCCCTATGGGCCTGGTGGCCTGATTTGCGATTTGCCTGTCGATTCCCGATCCAGAGGGCCTCCACGTCTGGTATCATGGCAGCTTGATTTCACTTCCCAAGGTGATCTCCGTGTAAGAATCGCCAAACGCTAGGCGGAGAAGATCCATCGCGCGTTTGCCGGTACAGTGACAGGGTGCTATGTGCCGTACGCCCAATCGGAGAAGAGCGGACGCAGTGTCCTGCACGGTTCGGTCAACTGCAAGCATGAGGTGAAAGCCACCGAGCAGAAGGTGGATAGGCTCCCCAATTAGCTCAGTCGCTGCCCGCGCAATGTTGACAATCCCGGGATGAGCACAACCCGTGAGGAGTACCGGTCCATCTCCTCCTTCGATGAGTAGCGCCTGCTCCGTGACCGTTGTTCCAAGGACGGTCCCACTCAGTTCGCCAAGAGAGTGAACACGCGAAACAATCTCGATAGGTTGGCAAACCGGATGTGGTATTGCCTTCGTGTATTCCATCATGTCCCTGAAGGATGATGAGAAGGAGGCTGGGTAATAGACTTCCAGCCCCTTGCGCCGGACGGCTGGGACTCCACCTATGTGGTCACAATGATCGTGTGAAAGGAAGAGCAAATCGATGGCAGCGAGATTAACCCCTAGGGCTTGGGCATTATGCTTGAGGACAAGAAAATCTGCTCCTGCATCGAACAATACCCTCTTTCCATCCAACTTCACCAGCGCAGAGAATCCCCAACCAGGGATGAGAGCATCCCGTTTCGTCCGGTTGTCATAAAGGATCAGTACGCAGTTACTCGGCATTCACATCCCTCCACCAGAATATACCTGTTCTGCACTTGGGCACACTCCTTTTTCCCTTGATATCCCCGGAATCATTGTCCTGACTCCCCGGATTATGAAACGCTTTTTCATTCTACCCTTTCCCCCGTAGGCGAGGATCAAGTTGATCTCTGAGTGCATCGCCAAGGAGATTGAAGGCCAACACTGTGATTGAAATGGCGAGGGCCGGCCAAGCGACTCCGTGGACACTTAGGTGCATGAACCTTCTCGATTGATCGATGAGGCGCCCCCATGAAGGAGTGGGCGGAGCAGGGCCGAGCCCCAGGAAGCTGAGGCCTGATTCCAAGAGGATTGCCTGTCCCAAGCTCATCGAGAACTGGACAAACAGGGGCGCCAGTATGTTGGGCAATATGTGCCGAAGCAGAATCCTGGTGGTGTGGGCTCCAATCACGTGAGCACTCTCTATGTAGGTGTTTTCCCTGATAGACAGAGTCGATGCGTAGGCGATCCTGGCAAAACGAGGCGTATAGACTACGGCGATCACAAACACCAGGTTGCCCAGACTGGACCCAATGAATCCCACCATGAATATCGCAATCAAGATGGTAGGGAAGCACAGGATCGTCTCTACTGCTCTCATGATGAACGATTCGAGCCACCCCCGGAAGTAGCCGGATAGGAGCCCGGTGATCGTTCCTACAACCAGAGCGATCGTCACGCTACAGATTCCGACGGACAGACTCGTTCGCGCTCCATGGAGAATATTACTCAGCACATCCCTACCCAGGAAGTCCGCTCCCAGAGGGTAACTCATGGAAGGACCAGCAAAGCGGGTCTTGCCGCTAACAAGGGTAGGATCATGCGGGCTAATCACAGGAGCAAGGAGCGCTAGGAGGGTAATGGCCAGGACCAGCCCGCCGCTGAAGAGCAGCTGGGGACTCCGAAGCATTCTCGGGAGAGAGGTCCTCATCAGCCGGGAGCTAGTCATGGGATATCCTCGGATCCAAGAAGGCGTAGGTGAGATCGGTCACAAGGTTGATCAGCGAGAAGACCAGGGCAACGAGAAGGACCACGCCTTGGACGACGGGGTAATCCCGGCGTCCTATTCCATTTAGTAGTAGCTGGCCAATGCCCGGCCAGTTGAAGATCCTTTCGACGATGACGCTGCCGCCAAACATGGCTCCCATCCGTAATCCCGCAATGGTCACAATAGGGATCAGAGACGTTCTCAGTACGTGCTTGAGAATCACTCTCCATTCTCTTAGGCCCTTGGATCGGGCCGTCGTCACGTAGTCTAAGGAGAGGGTTTCAAGAACACTGGAGCGGGTCATCCGCATGATCATTGCCATCGGAGCCACAGCCAGGGTGCTGACAGGGAGTAAAGAGCGGGAGACTGCTGCTGCGAGCCCTTGGGAAACGGGTGTGTACCCCGAGGGCGGCAGCCACCCAAGTTTGATTGAGACGACCAACACGAGCATCGTCCCCAGAATGAAGACTGGAAGGGAGAAACCAACAAGCGCCACGACGGATATCACCGGATCGATGATCTTTCCACGGTGGAGGGCAGCAATGATACCCATTGGAACACCAAAGACAATGCCCAGCAGCATTGCAGGTAGTATGAGTTGGAGTGTTCTGGGTAATCGCTTGGCAACTTCGACGGACACGCTGTACTCGTGAACAAACGAGGTTCCCAAGTCGCCGGTGAATGTCTTCTTGAGCCAGTGAGCGTACTGGATATGGAGGGGCAGATTCAGGCCCAGCTCCTTCCGAACGCTCTCCAACTGCTCCGGCGTGGGGTTTGCGTCCATACCTCCCAGGACCATGACGGCGGGATCACCGGGGATGATGTGAAGAAACAGGAACACGGCGGTGAAAACGACAAAGAGAGTGAGGATTAGGTGTATCAGTCGTCTCACAAGAAAAGTGCCCATACGTCGTCCTATGCGCTTAAGAAAAGAGGGGGTATGGGGTTAGAGCCATCCATGTCCCCATACCCCCGCCGACTACTTATCGAGCCAGGCGTCTTCCAAATGCGCTGTCGTCAGGATCCCGATCGGTGCCGCTTCGAAGCGCGCGTACCCTTTCACGTAGGAAGCCATTGCCTCTCCTTGAGGTCGCCAGTACAGGAAAACCCAAGGCGCTAGGTACATGAGCCGCTCTTCATAGGCCCGATAGATCTCCTTTCGCTTCTCTGGATCGCTCTCCCTGAAGCCTTCCTCCAGCAGTCGATCCAACTCTTCGTCGCAGAATCCCACTGCATTGGCGTATACGGAAGCTCCGCACTTAAACCAATTGGAGTACCCGGACGGTTCCAGCAGATAGAAAGATTGGCCATCCGTGGCAGCTTGATATCCGTCCTCCCCTTGAGGATTGTATCTTGTGCCGGTTGCCACTGCTGGCTCGACGATCTCCAGCGAACAGTCGATCCCCATGCGTGCCAACTGTGACTGGATAATCTCTGCGGTGTCTTGGTGGATCGTGAGATTCATCGTCAGCATTGTGAAGGAAAGCTCGCTTGGGTCGTCGTATCCAGCTTCCTTCAACAGTGCCGCGGCCTTCGCCGGGTCGTAGGACCATGTTTCAAGATCCTCGCTGTAATAGTAGGTGCCGGGATACATCAAGCCGGCG
>CAZDDA010000065.1:0-9130 GCA_964504085.1 uncultured Thermotogae bacterium
CGCCGAGCCATGATCAAACCGATGTCACCCGACCCTAGTACGACTGCTTTTCGGCCGACAAGAACATTGGCTTCGTTCACCAAGTATTGGGCGGTCCCCGCGGTGAAAATGCCGGCTGGACGTTCCCCGGGAATTTGAAGCATGCCCCGAGTGCGCTCTCGACATCCCATGGACAGGATGACCGCACCAACGGACACCTGCCATCTCTTCCCAAGCGTTGAACAAGTCAACGTCAATTCGGGGGACACTTCCATAACGAGTGTGTTACCGTGGACCACTACGCCGGAATCCAGGACTTGTCGTGCATACCGATCCGCAAACTCGGGTCCGGTAAGAACCTCATCAAAAACGTACAACCCAAACCCATCATGAATGCACTGATTGAGTATGCCACCGAGCGCCACGTTCCGATCAAACAATCCCACGGTTGCGCCTTCTTCTCGAGCCGCAAGAGCAGCGGCTAAGCCACTAGGCCCGCCGCCAATGACAGCCACATCATAGAGATCTCTTGTTCTTGGTTTTTTCACTTCACCCATCCAGCAAATACAGGGGACCTCTTGCCGCGAAAAAGGACCTGGTGAGGTTCCCATTTGAGTTCCTCCTGCAAAATTCTCGCGATACGTGGTAGGCAGTATCCGCCGCTGCAACGTCCCATCATCACTCGACATCTGTACTTCAGGCCAGCGAGAGTCTTGACCCCCAGCGGATTTCTCAAAGCCTGCAGCACTTCGTGTTTGGTGACACCCTCACAGCGACAGATGACCTCACCATAGTCGGGACACTCTTCAACTAAACGCTCCTTGTTTTCCTCAGGGAGCTCGTCAAATCGCTCGTACCATTTTCGCAGATGCAACATGCCCGCAGGCTTTTTCTCGAGTTTGATACGGGGCTTGATCATCTCCAAGACCAACTCCGCAATCGCGGGTGCCGCAGTCAGTGCAGGAGACTCGAGTCCTATCAAGTTTATGATTCCCGGGGATCTTCCGGACTCCGCGATGAAGAAATCAGAATCCCCTCCCTTCTCTGGTGGTGAAAGCTTCGCGCGCAGTCCCGAATACGACGCGATCACAGTGCTCGTCGAAAGACCCGGCAACATCATTGCAGCCTCGCGATGAAGACCCTCCAAGACTTCGCGAGTGCAAGCATACGTGTCGCGAGAATCCACATATTCCGCCGAGGGCCCCAGGAGCACATTACCGTCAACGGTCGGAGTGATATGAACACCGAGCCCTCCGCTTGTCCTCGGAGGAACGGGATATACCGGCATTCTCAAAGATTCACCTACGGTCTTGTCTAGCGCCAAGTACTGGCCACGACATGGGTAGATCGCAGGGATATCCTTCTCCAAGCTTTGGCCAATCTGATCTGCCAAGATCCCTGCGGCGTTGACTACGCAGTGCGCCGTCAAGACACTAGATGAAGTGCGGACTCTGTAGCCATTGGAAGCTCGCTCGATTCCTTTTGCTTCACAATCCAAGAAGAAAACTACTCCGTTCGTTGCCGCATCTTCAGCGAGGGCCATTGTCAACGCGTAGGGAGAAACAATCCCAGTTGTTGGCACGTAGAGCGCCGCGACTCCCTGCACTCCTGGTTGCAGAGATTCCACCTCGTGCCCTTCCAGAATGCGCAGACCTTCTACACCATTCTCAGTGCCTTGCACCAAAAGCTCTTCCAGATCTGGAATCTGATCTCTGGACAGTGCTGTTACAAGTTTCCCAGTGATTCGGAATGGCACCCCCAATTCCTCGCACCAGTCGATAAGAATTGCTCTACCTTCCATACAGAGCTTTGCGCGCAGGCTCCCGGGAGGATAATTGATTCCGGCGTGTATCAC
Source organism: uncultured Thermotogae bacterium (assembly GCA_964504085.1). Lineage (GTDB taxonomy): Bacteria > Bipolaricaulota > Bipolaricaulia > UBA7950 > UBA9294 > CAZDDA01. Next base: position 1,835 of record CAZDDA010000065.1, read on the forward strand.
GCCGGAATTTCGGCAACTTGCCCCCATGCTGACATCGCTTTCCTTCTCCACCAATGCAGCTCGAATTTGATATCGGCTCAAAAGCCGAGCGATGGCGCATCCAACAACGCCTCCTCCAATCACAACAACATCAAATGTTTTGTGAGTGCTTGCGGATTTCACAGAAGAACAGAGCTTTGGCATTTCAGAGGGACAGTACCATCAACTAATCATCAACTGCCGAAGCTGGCTCGGGTGGCCTACGAAACAGCTTGATACGTGCTTCATCTCCAACGCCGTTTCGATACGCGTCATGAAGAATCTAACATACGGCCGCGTAGGCTAAATTGACCAAAGAAAGTATGTCGAAGACCGGAAGATTGGTTGCGCGGCGAATGGCTTCGGCAAACGGAGGAAGATTCGTACACTCAAGAACGATGGCACCAACATTCCCTTGGGCAACCAATTTCTTTGCTGCCTCTTGGATTTCTGCATCTAGATCGTCTTTTTGGGCTTCGAAAGAAGGTTCCCGACCAACCCTCGCAAACACCTTCGTATTCTCTAAACCCTGCACACATACGGGAACTCCACTATCGATGCCCATTGCGCGAAAATGCGCTTCCATCAAGGAACTAGCGTCTGCTGTTAGGATTCCCACTCTTTGATCTTTCTTTAGCATGCGATAAGCTAAAGGCACCAACAGTAAACTAGAAGCAAAAACAGGGATATTGACAGCATTTGCCAGCTCTTTCTGCATGTGAGCGTTGAAGCCACAAGATGTGGTCAAGCCAGCAACCCCATCTCTTTCAAGAACTTTCGCTGCTTCGACCATCCGCTTGACGACATCACGGTTGGGTTTTTCGACGATGGTCTTGTAATTGGCTCCCTCTACCCGAAGAACACAAATCGGAAACTCATAAGTGTCTGGGTTCATGATATCGCCAACATGCTTGCTGAACGCTGGCAGACCCCGCTCCCAAGCGATGATTCCGATAACAGGTTTTGTCGTAACGCTATGCTGGGACCGTTCGTCTTTCATTCCCTTCTCAACTCCTCTTAAAAACACTTCCGATTCTGAATTCTACTCAGATCTCACACTCCGTTGCTGCACTAATGAACTACATATCTTATCTTAACTTAAAGTCGATTACGTTCTAATGCCATTGCGCTTATCGCTTATTCTTGCGCTACGGCCCGGTACATCATATTGGCAAGGTTGACAACATCGAACACTGGTAGGCCAACCGCTTGCCGGATCGCTTGTGCGAACGGTGGCAACGCTGTGCACTCAAGAACGATCGCTCCAACGTCGGGATGCTCCTGAACAAGAACCTTCGCCCCTTCAACAACATCCTTGGTGAGTTGCTCCGGGCTGACAACGTCAACGCCTGGATTGGAGTCAATGTTGATGAAACTGTACGTCTCTTCAAGACCCTTAACGTGAATGGGCACGCTGCTATCAATCCCTACCGCTCGGAAATGCTTCTCCGTCAGGTTGGGTGCATCTGCGGTCAGAATTCCCACCGCCTGCCCTTCCTTGAGCATGCGATGAACAAGCGGCACCAACAACAGACTGGAGGCAAATACAGGCACACTCACTGCATCCGCCAGTTCCCTTTGGATACGGGCGTTGAAGCCACATGACGTACCAATGGCTTTTACGCCTTCTTCTTCCAGTTGTCGAGCCGCCTGGATCATCTTTTCCAAGGTTTCCTGTGTAGGGCTCTTCACAATGGTTTCAAGATTCGCACCAGGAACACGTAAGAGTCTCACAGGAAAATCGAACGTTTCCGGGTTCTGATAATCTCCCACTATGTTTCTGAAAGAGGGAAAATCATACTCCCAAGTAAGAATCCCAATCGTGGGATTCTGTTTCGAAGACACTTGTTCGTTATTCTGCATCGGATCCTCCGCTTGTTGCGTTATACGTTATCCATGGATCAACTCCACGCTTTTCCCACAAGCGTAGCTATGTCATCCCGCGTACAGATCTTCACGTAGACCAAAGCACCTACCCGCGCGACAAGACCGTATTCTTACATGCTGCACCCACCACCCGCCCGTCTTGTCACGTCTCGACACTCTTACTTCACTACGCTCCTCACTCTCCTTCGAGGTAGATCTCGAAGGAAAAACCGAGAATGGAACCTACATATCACGATCGTATATGCCAATCAATCATCGAACAGACTCCTGCCCACGGTATGGTCTGATCCAGCCACAGGCTGAGCCTTCCCAGGTACAGGAGAAGTCCATCCACTACTGCGATCACGTCATCGCTGTTTTCTGCAGTTTTTAGCGCAACCGCCGCCTCTTCCATCAGCGAAGGCGTCTCGTCCATTCCGTAATAACGTCTCCACTGATTCCCTTTCGATTCAAGCATTTTCGCCAACACAATCCCAGCAGCATCGATGCCGAGTTCTCCTGAAGCGACAAGCGACTTCAAATAGAACAAATAGAGCTGGATTTCTGCAGTCTCCTCGTCTGTATACAGCAATAGCGAACCCTTTTGCTCAAAGGCACCGGCTAACTTCTCGTCTTCTCTGAGCCTTCTTACTTCCGGGGGCTCAGAGAGCCATATCTTCTCGAATTCTCTGTTTAGGGATTCGACTACCTTGCTGATCTTGCTCAATGGAATCCTCCTTATTCCACGCTAGCCGCGCTCAAGTTTTACGGGCACTCCAGGCTTCACCCAACTCTTGGCAATCTCCCTGCCGATACCCTCCAGATTCTTGGTTACAACAGCAAAGAGTGCCGTTGGTCCGAGCGGACCAATGGGACCTGGATCGTCGTACCAGATGTTTACCATCGATCTGACGTCCCAAAAGCCAACTCCTCCGGGCGTAACCGGCTGCAGATTCTCTCGGTTCATGACAAAGGGCAACATGAACATCAATTCATGGTTGCAGACCTTCGCGTGAGTCCCACTCGCCACTATGGGAAGATTATCCCAGAGCTTCTTGCATATATTCGGAGCATCATCCCATAGCAACTTCGCTTCTGCCCTCTCACCTCCGACATGAATAATGAGTTTCTTCTCCTTTGCTTCTGTCATTCTATGTTACCTCCTCCTTTTTCTGTTGTATTGTTGGCGGACAGACTTGCCACCACCTTCAACGTACTAGGCCGCGACTTCTGACGCGCTTGTTTCACGTTCACGGCCTTAGAACACCGACCCCTTTCTTCTCCTTGTCTTTTCAAGGAGTCTAAGGTTCCTGCGAGAGTGAAATTGCACCGACAGGGCAACGGACCACGCAAAGCCCGCATCCCTCGCATACCATCGGATTCACGTTTGCGCTCCCTTGCTCCATGGTAATCGCATCCCAGAAGCATGTCTTGACGCATTCTTTGCATCCCGTGCAAGTATAAGGGTCCACTTTCGCGAAAATCGAAAGATCATCTGGTAGTTTAGGGGCGGAAGCAAGAGTGTCCAGCATCTTCCCGCGGAAATCCTCGATGCTCGAGTATCCCTTGTCCGCCATGAATCCTTCCAGCCCACGAATCATGTCCTCAACCGCCTCATACCCATCCTGATAGATGGCGGTACAGACTTGGACCGTTGTAGCTCCGAGCAAGATGTATTTGACGACATCCTTCCAGCTGGCCACACCACTCACTCCGCTAAGCGGGATATTGACACACTGAGCCAGTTCCGCAATCCAGTTCAGTCCGACAGGCCGGAACCACGGTCCACGAGCGCTCAACGGCTGCGGATGAAAGGCGAACTTCTCATTCTCTACATCAATCTCCAACCCTCGGAGAGGTTGGTTCCCCATTGCAACAATTGCGTCGGCCCCAGCTTCCTCCAGGGCAGGCCCAACTACTCTTGGATTTTCCCAAGGGACCATCAGTTTCGGCATAACCGGAACGTCTACAACTTTCTTGACTGCCCTCACGATCTCCGGGTTCGTATGATTCGTGTACGGCATGTTGTGCATGCTGAGCTCAAGCGCATCCGCACCTGCGTCAACAGCAGCTTCTGCTAGGTTCTGCCACTCAGCGTAGTCAGTCTCCGGCGCGCATAGACTGAGGATCAAAGGCTGCGAGAACTCTGCTTTGAACTTCTGAAACGCTCCTTTGAACTCACCGACCGTGGGATAGGGTTCTCCAAGAACAATTAGAGAATAGAGCGCGCCCTTCTTGGCAAGCGCAGTATCGTATTCAATGTCCTTGTTCAACAGAGAGAACCTTGGTCGCGGATTATACTGCCGATCTGGTGTCCGTGTCTTTGTGGATAGGACAGACTTCGGAACAAGACTACCAGCACCGGTCAGACCCGCTCGCTTCAACCCAGCGTAGCTGATCGTTGGGCTTGCAGATGCAACAATCAAGGGGTTCTCTAGAGCCAACCCAGCGTAGTCTACTCTTAGCGAAATTGACATCCTGTCTCCTTTTGTGTATCCAACAAACCGCGCTTCTGGTCTTACCTCACGATTTTTCTGCTGCTTCTTCTGCACTTCAGTCCCTGCCGAGCAAGTACGGGGTTGTTCTCTGCAAAGAGCTCCCCAGGGTTGAGTACAACAAGCCCCACACCTTCCTGCACGCCATCCGCGAAGACTCTCTCGACACTGCCGTTCCGTTTCCTCCTCTGTGCTACCGCCATGAGTCAAGCCCCAAAGACTGCAGCTTCTCTTTGCTCGGAACTCCTTCTCTGCTCCACCCACGACCCTCGTAGTACCAATCAAGCATCTTCTCGAGGTTCTTGGTTGGCAGAACCTTCCCCGTGGCGGGGCCGGCATTCTGCAGGGGTTGCTGCATCCTAGCAGGCAGTGAATCGTCTTTGCGCGAAAAACCCTCCCTATTGTTAAACAGCCTCGTCAGATTCCAGATGCGTTCCCCGGCTAGGGCTAGAGAATCTTCATCCACTTCGTAGCCAAGAGCATTGAGCCAAGCAACTGCATTCTCAATCGTATATCCCGCGAAAGCGCAGCAGACCAGGGAATCCGGGATAATACTACCGCTGTTCTGTTGGGCAATAACTCCGTCCGCGTGTCCTTTCTGTGCTACGTACGGGTCGCGGTCTCCAAAGACATCGCCCCCGATGGCCCACGCACGCATGTGGCAAGCTCCTCGATCGCTCGTTGCATAGGCCAGCCCCATACTGTGCGACCCTCTTGGCTCGTATGCCGGAGGTTCCAGTCCCTTCACTTCCACCGCGGTCCCCAGCGCATCGCCGCCAAGGCGCATTGCGGCACGTTTGGTGCCTTCGGCGACCAGATCGCCGATATCTTCACGTTTCGCGATCAACTCGATCAGCTCTGCTGCCTTCTCGTGATCCCCAAAGCCGATCTTGTAGTCAATCAGTCCTCGCTCTGAAGATTCCATGACCCAACCGATGACGTTGCCGGCAGAAATCGTATCGATCCCCACTTCGTTACAGAGCTCGCTTAGCTTGGCCACGGCGCTCAGATCTCCGATTTCCAGGTTCGCCCCCAGCATCCCAAGCGTCTCATACTCGGGCCCTTTCTCCGTACGCAGGCCCTCGTATGCACCTTCGGATAGCTCCAAGCTGAAACCGCACGCAATCGGGCACTGGTAACACGACACCCGTTTCCTAACGTTGCGCTGCATCGCGGTCACGTTGATGTTTTCCGAGTACTCAAACGAGCCCTTCGTCCAATTGCGGGTCGGAAGCGTTCCGGTTTCATTCGTCATGTCAACGATCCGGGGCGTGCCTCCTTCGCGATGGCCTTGTGTCCGATCGCTCGTCGAGAGCCTCTTCAGCTCTTCCTTCTGAAGACGCTTGATCTCCTCCGCGAATGCGGACCTTTCTCCTCGTACTACCACAGCCTTCAGGTTCTTGGCGCCCATGACAGCTCCGGCGCCACCTCTGCCAGCTTGATGAGTCCCCTTGTCGGTCCCAATCGTTGCGTAGGTAACAAGGTTCTCTCCCGCTGGACCAATTGCAGCTACTTTGAAGCCGGAGAAGTGATTGTAGACTTCACTGTTCGTCTTGCTTTTCAGCCCCGGAACTTCCACCAGCTCTACCGACCCGTCTTCTATCTTGAGCGCGACAAGCCCGGCAGCTCTACCCTGCACGATGACTCCCAGATGGTCCTTCGGCAAAGCATTTCTCAACTCGGCTGGGAAGAATCCTCCAGAGTAGGAATGCAGTATCGCTCCAGTCTGAGGAGATTTCGTGACTAGGCAATAGCGACTACATCCAGGAGCAATTCCACTTAAAGGGCCTAGCATAAAGATCAACCGATTCTCTGGAGAGAGCGGATCCGTACGGGGCTCAAGCTCCTTGTACATGTAGGCCACCCCGAGTCCCTTTCCTCCAACGAAGTTCTTCAACCACGGCTCAGGAATTTTCTCGGATTCACACTGCCCCTTGGTTAGGTCAACGCGCAATATACTGTACGAGGTACTCATGACACTTATGTCACCTCCCACGACATGAAGCTAGACGTGCTTCCTTTCGGAAACTGCCGGTCAATAACACAAGAAGCACCATTCAGTCTAGTATTTTCCCCTCAAAGCGCTGTGTTTCTTGGCAAACTCTTCCGGCATTGGCGAGGAAGGCGCCCGTACGATAAAACTAACCGTCTCTTTGCCAGTTCCCGGCATCGAGTATGCATATCCTGACGCAAGGTACATTGCATCCCCTGCGTCTGCGATAAGCTCAATCTCTTCGCCTTCGCCAGACAACGGAACACCAACGACCTTAACTTGTCCCTTTATACAGTAAAGGACCTCTTCAGCACCCGTCTCCCACTTCCAAGAAAGTGTTTCCGCATCCGCAGCATGGAAGCCGAATCCAGCCACGAAATGCTTTCCATCTTTCAGTTCCTCCGTCACGATCCAGTGATTGCTGAACCCTTTGACGTACTCCAATCCGGGAAGGACTCCCTTGACATCATCTTGCTTGTATACTGTCGGTCGATTTGCTTCCGCCATGTAATCCTCCTTTTGAACTCCACAGCTCAATGTCGAAACTACGCGATATCTTTCACTTTCTGATTGATGACCATGCCGATCCTGCCATCGAGGGAACGCGCTCATGTAGCCACATCGGAATCAGCTGATCTCCTTCCAGCGTCAAGACGACTGAACGGCGCCCCACGCCAGGCAAGCTAGGCTCCTAGTCAAGCAATTCCAATCTCTCGATCAGCTCTGGAGTCGGATTGCCCGTTTCTTCATCATACTCCCTTACTTTATAATAGAACTTGATTGGACTTGGATCGGCAATTGACCCCTTATTCGGGCCATCGGGGAGCGGCTCTTTCAATTGACGGTCCGGCCACACGTCGTCCTTGTTCGTCTTCCCTTCTCTGGCATTGAACAGGCGCTCAATGACGTTGGTCCTGTCCCCAA
>CAZDDA010000065.1:9140-9921 GCA_964504085.1 uncultured Thermotogae bacterium
CTTCTTCGCTGTAATCGAGTCCCGTGACGGCGTTGAACATCTCCACTTGCGCGGAACACTTGTTACGAATGTCCTCCGGCCACGTTGTGTACGTACACGCGGAGAATCGGCATATGCCCAAGATATCTTGCATTGCGTTGTAGTTCTCGAACCACACCATTTTCTGCGCGACCTCCGTCTTGGGAAGGCCCCTTGCGAAGCCACCGTAGAACTTGAATTCGGGGTTCTGCATTCGGAGATGATCGCCTCCTCTGGGAGATAGAAGGTATCTATTCGCATAGTATCTATCGATTGCAGAGCGAGGATCTTCAGGATTGAAGTTCATGCCTTTGACATGCATTGCGTACGGCCGCGATTCTTCTCCGATCGCTTCCACGGCTTTCAAGACGCCGTCTGCTAAAACCGCACCGAACCCTTTTCTGAATGCGATCTCCTCAATCGTCCTCACGATGGCTTGGTAATTACCGAAACTCAGGTCTTCGCCGCCCGTGTCCTTCTTTGTGATCAAGCCCCGCTCGAAGCACTCCATCGCAAACGGTATGGAGGTGTTGCCGACGTCGATCCCGTACCGGTCACACAGATCTTGAGCCTTGATAATGGCTGCGATGTCCGAATTTCCGGACAAGGCTCCAAAGCGTCCAAATGCGAAGTACTCCGGACCAGTGGTTTTTGTCCCGGCGAACTCGCCATCATTGACCTCGCAGTACACGTCGCATCCCAGCGGACAATTGAAGCAGGAGCACATCCGCTTGATGTAGTCCTTCCTCAGGTTCTCGGCGGT
>CAZDDA010000066.1:0-9915 GCA_964504085.1 uncultured Thermotogae bacterium
GGGCTCGATTCCCCATCTGGAATACGATCGCATTCTATTGTACACGAATTGCCTGCAATCGATGAGTCTCCTGACTTCGGTCAGACTTTGAAACCAAGGCATGTTTAGAAACTCGTCCCGAAGCTTGCCATTAAACTCCCGTTTTAGCCGTTCTTCCACGGACTCCCTGGCTCGATGATCAACGGACCAACCTCTAAGTCCTCTGACTATTTCCGTACGGAAGAACCCTCCTGGTGTCCGTGCGTTTCCATCTCCTGAAAAAGCCTCATAATGACGATTTACCCTTGCGGCGTGAGCTTGTCAGCAAGCTAGACCCTCAACGTGAGTTCTACTATCAGTTCTCCAACTCCCAGACTGCGGGTGCACGCCCCGGGGTTCGAACTATGGTCGACATCCAGTCCGAAAGCAATCCTCTTGGATGACTTCTGTGGACGATTCCTGAACTAGCGAGTTCGAAAGTAGTCCACTAGGGCGTACACCACCTGAAATGGCCTTCTGAAAAGCCCTTCGGAAGCAGCCTCTATGCAGGTTTGGAACTCCCTGACAGCCCCATTGAGCAGCCCCGATGTCGTGGATCCCAGGCCTGATGGCAAGCTCGCGAGTTCCAGTCCTCTCGGGTCCAAACAGGCACCCATCCGTACCCGTGGAGCATAATCACTAGGTCTGCTTCTGGACCGATTTCACGGGGTAGGGTTAGTGGTCGATTGGACTAGCTCTAGGAGTGGACCGGCCACAGGGGGCTGGGTCATGCAGGGAGCAGATGCTGTATCGAATGTCAAGCCTCCTTCAGGGCGGGGGAGCAGAACGGTTCGCCGCTCTTGTAGATGGCATGGGCGATGAGTAGCAGCTTTCGGGCAGCAGCGACTCGTGCCACCTTGTCGGGTTTGCCCTCCTCCTTGAGCCGCTCGTACATCACCCGGATGGTTGGGTTGAACCGTGGAATTCGGGGGACACGAACCATACCTCGGGCGAGCGATATGGTATTTGTCCCCGAAACTCATCACTGCGACGCTCGAAATAGGGCGTGTGTCGCCCGAACTCCAAGCCCGGAGACCTATCTGCCTTCTCCTAGGCAGGGATCTCGATCATCATCGGTGCGAGGTCGCGCACCTGCCCTTGCTCGGTTGGAACCAGCCAGAAGCGATAGACGAGACGCATCTCGCGCTGTGCCTCGTTCCCGGCGGCTTCCACGTAGCCCCGTGCCCAGTCGGCCACCCTGTACGCCCACGAGTGCTTGGTCTCCACCAGCGCCTCGTTCAGCGCCTGCTCGTAGGTCTTGACCGGCTCCCATGACTCGAAGCCGGCGACCTCTCGCCAGACCTTCGAGGCATTCAGAAGGGATCCGCTGTTATTCATCTGGATCTCGATGACGCCGCCCTCGCCGAGAACAGGAACCGGGGTCCCCTCGACGTCTACGAGTCTCCTGAGGTGCACGATCACGTTCTTCTGCGTGCGCTGCTGCTTCTCCGGCGCCTCCACCGCAACGCCCGCGATCATCATCTTCGATCCCATCGGCTCGCTGACGAGTTCCTCGCTCCACGCGAGATCGGCCGCATGCCGTCGTGCCAGATCGACGTACGCCTGTTCTGAGAGCGGTGCTGCCTCTTCCAGTGGCTCGGCCGAACCGGCGATATACATCGCTCCGCTCAGCTGGTTGATGCGAACGCGGGGACCGCGGTCGTCAATCTCGTCGGGGGAGTACATCCACTCCTTGTCGATCCGGTACTCGTAGTCCAGCCACTGCCGAGGAAGCGGCATCGGCAGCACCAGGACCCGCTTCGGCAGAAGCTCCGGAATCTTGGGGAGCACAATGCTGGGCTGATTCGACGCGAAGTTCGACAGGTACTGGATGTAGTAGTGCGACGTGCCCGACGTGTTGGGTTGGTTGGTGAACGACCAGTCGGCGACGAGCGGGTTCATGTTGATGTTCCAGCCACCCATGCTGATGCACAGAGGTACGACGTTGCCCACCGCCAAGCCGTTGATGAACGAGTCGGCGACGTCGTAGCCGAGGTTGTTGTAGTTGTTCCAGATGCTGTTCACCTGGCCTTCGTGGCAGTAGGCGCAGGTCGAAGAGCCGCACGCCATTCTCAGGTTCGGGTTGATCGCCGCCCCCCATCGCTCGTACACGTTGGGCGTTGTCAGCGAATCGGAGGCTCCGCTGAACTGACCTGGGCACTGATACCACCAATCTTCTCCGGTATCCGGGCAGGGGTGCCACGAGCTGCACGTGTCGCCGGCGCAGCAGTTCGGCCCGTGGGCGAAGACGGTACACGAGCACTGCCAGTAATACCGGAGCAGGCCCCAGCCGGGGTCATCCCCGATGCTGACGTTCGATACGTTGGCGCTGTTGCCCAGGGTGTCCCATGAGCTCGGCGGGAAGCCGTGACCGGCGTAGAAGAAGAGCATCGCCGTGTCGATCCCGTTCGTCGTGTTCGTGTCGTCGCCGGGGGTGATCAAGTCGCTGTCGTAGTAGAAGTGGTTGGTGTTGGTGAGGCCGACGTGGATGTGGCGCCGAGTCCACGAGTTCGGACAGTGATTGGTCGCGGTCGTCGATCCTCCCATGTCGGTTCCGAAGAGGAACTCGTTGGCCGTGTCGATATGCCAGTCCGTGTCCCCATGGGCAGCGATGGCCGTGTCTAATCCGGGGTTCGGCTGGATGAGTTCGAAGCAGCAGATGACGTCCCAGCGCGGCTGAAGGTAGACCAGGAAGTGCAGCACAGGCTCGAGGTTGTACTCCTTCTCGGCGGGCACCGCGTAGGCGATCTCAGCGAAAGATCCCGTCATTCCGACCTGGATCCCGAACTGCACGCCGCCTAGCTGGTGCTGCCGAGAGACAACAAGACCGGGAGTCCGGCGAACCGTCTCATCCAACGGGAGGATGAGGCCTAGCGCCTGCAGCTCCAGGAGCATCTCGCGCGTCACCCAGAACACGTCCGGAGGATCTCCGCTTGTCAGGCGTGCCATGAGCTGAGCTTGGTACTGATCGAACGAAACGGCGAGCAGCTCCACGCTTCCCATGTACTCACGAACATAATCGGCAATGGCTCCGTAGAGCGACTGCATGTCGAGTTCGTCCGTCTCCCAGACCAGCACCTCGATCTTCCCGCCTCGGGCAGGCGCCGTCGCGGGAAGCGCGAAGACGACGATCAGGAGCACGACCAGACCACATAGAGGTTTCACAATCCCGGCTTCCATTATGCATTCCTCCTTCCCTTGTTCGACTCACCCGTCTCGCGGGATTGCGGGCCGCGGATCTTCCAACATTGCCTGGGAGAGGAGACGTGTGTCGTTGGACGGCGACCGGAAGGAGATGGCTGCTACAACAGTCCTCTCACGACGCCGTCATTGTAGATCAGGCGCCCCGCTGAAGACAAGCCGGGGGATTCCGGGGATCCGTGCTGCCTTGTCCGGTAACCTGCCTCCCTGAAATCGATCCAGATTGGGAGCTGGAATCTGGATCGGCAGAAGGAGGAAGACTAAGGCAACAGGAGCCTACCTTCCGGAGACAGTCAGTAAGGATTTCGCTTCCTCAGCATCGCGCCACTCAATAGTTCCAAATTCGTCCACCGAGGGGTATGAGAAGACGTCTTCCAGGTGATTCTCTTCACCGGCTTCACAAGACGATACACTCTTGTGTTACTCTATGGGGAGCGATCTCCCTATCTCCTTGAGAATCTCTCCTGGCCATGCCTGAATCCCCAGGCCAAAGGGCTCGGTAGAATTCAACATTCCGTGACCAAATCCCGCGATACTTCGAAAACGCTCTGTGGCTCTTCCTAGATTGGCGCTGTTGGATAGGACCATGAAAAGCGAGAACAGCGATGAACGCCAGAATGCTGAAAATATGCAAATCTTTTCTGAACGTCAGCCGTGAAAACATGACAGGGACTACCCACCGCCTTCTTGTACGCCAATCGTCACAGCCAACGATTAGCTTCAGCGTTGGCGATAAGGAGAGTAAAGGGCCAGATTCGCTCCGTACCACCGTCAGAGAGCGGAACATCCCTTGCTTTGCAGCGACGGAATTCTCAAAGCTCACCAGCCCCGATCTGTATGGTGTGGCCCAGGTAAACAGTGACCGGAGACTGACAAAACCATCAGTCGATTCAGCCTGATATTCTCCTTTGACAACATCAGGAAGAGAATAGTAGTTCTTGCGATTCCAATGATCGGGGGTATCCTGTCCGTGCAAGAATTTTAGGCATTTGTTTCGTTGGCAGGGAGGACGCGCTATGCAAGGCGCTGATTTGCTGCGATTCATCACCAGAAGGAAGACTGTACTTGTGAGCCTTTGTGTTCTTACAGGTATAGTGCTAGCTGCGATCTTGGCCCCGCTTTTCCTACCATATAACCCGCAAAGAATGAAGCTTTCTGAACGATTGCTCAAGCCAAATTTGTCACACTGGTTTGGCACAGACATGTTTGGAAGGGATCTCTTCAGTCGTGTTATCAACGGAGGACGAATTTCCCTGTTGATAGGCATGTCCGCTTCGTTTCTTGCTCTACTGGTAGGAGGTGCTATTGGCGTTACTGCAGGGTATTTTCAGTGGACTACAATGGTATTGATGAGATTGGTAGATGTTTTCTTGGCGTTTCCGACCCTGATGCTCGCTCTTGCTTTCATGGCGATTTGGGGACGAGGACTGTTCAATGTCGTCTTTGCACTGGGAATTGTGTATGCTGTAAAGCTTGCACGAGTTGCTTACTCATCGACTCTAGCGATTCGCGAAGCCGTATACGTTGAGGGTGCTAGGGCAATAGGTGCTCACCAACTCAGAATAGTGGTCCGCTATGTCCTGCCAAACATTGCTTCTATTCTAATAGTGCAAACGACGTTCAACTTCGGATTGTCCATACTTTGGGCCGCATCGCTGTCATTCCTCGGCGTTGGAATTCCCCCAGATATTCCGAGTTGGGGCACAATCATCAATGAAGCCCAGGTCTACATTGTTAGAGCGCCCTGGTTGCTTGCTTTTCCGGCATGTTTCATAATCCTTAGTGTGCTAGCGCTAAACGTCCTTGGAGATGCTCTTCGTGACTATTTCGATCCGCGATTCCGAGAAGCTGTTTAGCAAAGCATTTCACGTATACATTCTGAGGGACACCGGCTCTTCAAGCCCTCATCTCTCCTGCCATTCTACTCTCTCATAGTGTTGCGTTGTTGTTCAGTTAACGAAAATCCTGTCAGTAGGAGATTCTCGAAGCAATTCACCTAGTCGTAACGGATGCGCGGATCAAGAAACACGTTGAGGATGTCCGTCAGAAGATTGATCATCAGATACAACACCGCAACAACGAGAAGTACCCCCTCGATTACAGGGTAGTCGCGCTTAAGCACTGATTCGGAAATCAGTCGTCCTACACCAGGAATGGCAAAAACAGTTTCAGTAACCACAGCAGCACTTACTAGCCCACCGAGAATGACGCTGGAAAGAGTGAAAATTGGAACGGCAGAGGCTCTAAGGGCATGCTTCAGGATGACTGCTTTCTCGGAAAGCCCCTTGGCCCTTGCAGCTGTAATGTACTCCTCCCTCATAACATCCATCATGCATGATCGCGTCAGACGTGCCAGGATTGCAGCATTTGGTGCGCCAAGGGTGATACTGGGCAGGATGAACGAGCGAAACGGGAGCATACCTCCTTCAGCGACTGAGATGCCCACGCTTGGGAGCCACCCGAGGCGAATGGAAAAGAGGTACATCAGCACGAGCCCAAGAACGAAGCTGGGTGTGGTTGCGGCAGACAGCGCAGCAATTCGGGCTGTATGATCAACCCAGGTGTCCGACTTCAGCGCAGAAAAGATGCCGACAGGAAGCCCTATCGCACATGCCACTGCAAGTGCAAGGGAGCCAAGAACGGCACTCGTGCTTGCGTGTTGGAGAAAGATCTCTGCTACAGGCTTCGCGTAGTAAACGGATATCCCTAGGTCGCCGTGCAACAACCCCGAAAACCATTGCACAAATTGTGATGGCAGGGGCGCATTCAGTCCCATTGATTCTTTGAGAGCTTCGATTTCCGCAGGAGTAGCGTCGGGACCGAGGAGAAGGCCTGCTGGATCCCCAGGCATGATGTGCATCAGCAAGAAGACAACCACACTGGCGAGCACAAGGGTGGGGATAACCGCAAAGACTCTACGAAGGAAGAACCCTACCACAGCGGCTAACCCTTTCCGGAAGGGAGAACCTCAAGATACGGGGAGAGCACGCATTTTGCTTCAACATCTACTATCCCCTTGTCCGACATCTTGTAGTAGGGACTTGAGGCAAGTGCAAGAAAAGTAAGGGTCAGTAGAGGCCTCTTATGGGAAGCTCCTCGTTCTACAAGGGCGCTCTCCATCCCTTCGGCGTTACGAACCACTGTCTCGAGTCCTTCATCAGACAATAGACCGAGGACGGGGAGTCTCAAACTGGCAATCACGTCATTTCCTTCAGCAACAGCCATGCCCCCGCCCATGCTGTAAACGGCATTTGCTGCTGTGAGGAGGGAGCTTGGGTCTCGTCCTACAACCATGAGATTGTGCGCATCGTGTGCGAAGCTGCTGGCGTACCCACCTCTTGTGAGACCAAAACCTTTCAAAAGGGCCAAGCTTCTGGAAGAAGGGTTGCATCGCGAGAACACACCGATTAAGCAAAGTTCTTCTTCGAGTTGTGCAAAGCCGTTATTGGCGTCGATATGCACGATCTCTAATCCGGCTACTGTGTTCTCGTTGTTGAGGAGGGCAATCACTCTGGCAGTAACATGTTGAAGACCCTCCCCATTAGGCACAAGGCGGAAGTCATTCAATTCAAATGGGCCTGGTACCGCCGGAGCCTGAGGTGGAGAGATCTCGGGGACCGAATCCCAAAAAGCACCGGGAACTGCTTGTCCATTCTGCCCTACAAGCTTGCCGTTGACGTAGACCGCACGGGGAGGAAATTGTGAGACGCTCTCCAACAGTGCAAAATCCGCCCACCTTCCGGGCGCAATCGCCCCCAGTCTATGGAACCCTAGGTAGCTGGCCGGCCGAATTGTGGCGGAGGCTATTGCCTCCACCGGCGGCATTCCTTGCTGGATTGCTGTAGACAGAATCACCGATAGGTGCCCCATTCGGAGTTCGGAGGGTGCAACATCATCTGTAACAAGCAAGATACGTGATTTGTCTCGGAGACCTTGGATTGTCTTGATGTTCTCCTTAGTAAGCGACTTTCGCTGCAGCATCACGAAAAAACCTTTCGAGAGTTCCTCCAGAAGCTTCTTGGGGCTTGTCAACGTATGGTCTGAAACGGCCCCCAACCGTGCATAGCGTGATAAATCCATGCCCAGAAGGCTCGGGTTGTGCCCCTCAATCTTTAGTCCCGTTCGTTGAGAGATTTCGCCAAGTGCCAGCGCTATCTCATCCCCTGCAGCCACGCCTCGATAGTCATGGATTTCACCCAAGGAAAGCACAGACGGATCCTCGCAGAGCTTTTCAATAGCGTTCGGATCAAGAGTGGCATTCGGCGTTTCAACCTCAGAAGAAACGATAGGGACTACGCTTGGAATAGCCCAATAGATGCGAAGAGTCAGGTCTCTGCTGATTCGCATGAACCACCGCACACCATCCTCACCAGCAACATTTGCCACTTCATGAGGATCGGCCAGAACCGTTGTCGTACCGTGAGGGACAACCGCTTGTGCGAAAGTATTGGGGAGCAGCAAACTCGATTCGATATGCATATGAGTATCGATAAGACCGGGAATCATAACCAATCCCTGACAGTCGATGATTTCCTCAGCTTGGATATCCGAAGAGGGGTCACCTTCTTCCACATAGGCAAACTGACTGTTCTTCACGCCAAACCAACCAGTGTACTCCCGTAGTCGGAACACATCCACGATTTGGGCGTTGCAGAAAAGCTGGTCAAGGATCTCAATCTTTGTTCCGCTTGCCACATTTTCTCCCTTCAACTCGCTGCCAACTTCTCTTGTTGTGCACCCAGTGGGTCGGGGAGACATGCGCTTCCCGACCCACTCCCTATGCAAGCGCCGAGTCCCTATCCCTAACTTGCGGCAAACCACGTGTTCCAGAACCCAAGCGGCATCGAGAACGGATGTAACTCGCTCCCGAGATTCTCCACATTTGCTGAGCAGACAAACATGGGAAACCCGAAACCCATGCTGATAAAAGGTACTTGCTCGTAGACCAGTTCCTGCAGCTCTTGCCAAGCTGCGTATCTCTCCTCGAATGTGGAAGATTGTACGAGTTTGTCCAGGCCACCTGCTTTTTCCTCGGAGTCCCATCGGGGAACGTATCCCGAGTCGAAGAGGGTCACCATGGCTGGATCAGGCTTGAAGCTGAAAGTACTGGAGGCTAAGTCAAACAGCTCGGGCTTTCCACGAACGGATGCGTAGGTCGCCCAGTCATACGTCTCCGTCTTCACGTTGAACCCAGCCTGTTCCAGCTGTTCAGCCACAACCAGCGAAAACTTGTAGATCTCTGGGACAACAGAGGGAAAGACAAAGACCAACTCCTCGCCTGCGTAACCAGCTTCCGAAGCAAGCTGCCTTGCTTTGTCCGGATCAGCCTGATTGTACAAGGGATGATTGTGAGCCTCGGGTACAAACCAGACGGTTCCAGGTGGGTAGATCGACCCGCTTAGCTGCCAGAAGTCGGGTTCTCCGTATGAGGCTTGAAGCATGGATTCCATCTCCAATGCAGCGAGCAAAGCTTGGCGCAACTTCAGATTCGTAGTAATCCCCTCAAAGTTGTCGATCATCACTGCAGGAAAGGTTGGGGGGGAGAGCAGTAGCGCGTTCAGATTTGGGTTCGCTACGATTTGGTCATATAGGTCAACAGAGACATTCTCGATGAGATCGAATTCTCCTGCTTGCACACCGGCAAATCGCGTGTTCTCGGCAGAGACCGGATGGATCATGATCGCGTCAAAATAGGCGATCTTTGCCCCGGCATACCCATCCGCAGGTTCCGCTATCGGTACATAGTCCTCGAACCTCACAAGTTTCACGTATCGGTTTGGAACCCACTCTTCAAGCTTGTAGGGGCCTGTCCCAATCACGTCTTCCGGGGATATCGGCTCCTTCGTTACCGATGCTATGACCTCCTCAGGTAGAATGACTGGTCCTGCAGATACGTTTGACAAGAGCCCCAAGGCAACCCCAGCAAACTTCTCTTTAAGGCGGATCTCGAAAGTCAGTTCATCTGGAGTTGCCAGTTCGTCCACCGCATTCCACAGCATGGACCCACCTCGCCCATACATACCCCAACGCGTAACTGAGGCAGCAACATCGCTGGAAGTCATTGTCTTGCCATTGTGGAACTTAACTCCGCTTCGTAGGTGGAATACGATCCTCATCCCATCATCTAGGATCTCATAGCTTTTAGCCAACATGGGAACCGGCTCCCATGTAGAGTTGAACTCACAGAGTGTCTCAAATACGTTGCGGCCAACTGTGACTACTTTCCAGTCAGTAGTGAGCATCGAGTCTAGATGGGGTGGCTCACCGTTCATAGCATACCGGAAGGTCCCCCCCATTTGCGGGTCATCAGCGAACGCTGCAGTGGCCCAACATACCAATACGACAAGGGCAACAAATACTAGTCGGCTCTTCATTTCTACCCTCCTAACGAATCCTTTGCTGAGACAACCCTCCTTCTAGGTATTCTTCGATCTTCTCAATCACCCCCTTCCCGCAAAAATTTGATCGTCGAACGATAGCTAGTCACACGCTACCTGCACAACTGCCGAGGTTGTAGAGATTCCTTCCATCTGAGATCCAGTGTAGCGAGTTTCATTGTTTACACCTAACCGGGAGAGCACCAGCTTGTGCTTGCAACAAGCAACAACCAGTGACTTCTCTCAACAAGACTACAGTCACGTTGGACCGCACGTCAAGTCACGATCCTGTTGTCAGTGGTTAAAGAAGAACCCAGGG
>CAZDDA010000067.1:0-9746 GCA_964504085.1 uncultured Thermotogae bacterium
AAGGTCGTCGTCTGCTCCACCGTAAGCCGCGGCGGTTTTGTGGTATTCCCGATACCAATGATTAAAAACGTTCGATCTCGGAACCTTGTAGCCACGTACCGCCTTGACGTTATCTGACAATATCTTCATTGCGAAAACGTCGTCGGGGTAATCGTCTACACCTATATACGGGTTGGCACCTCTCGTGTCGGTTATGTCGGGTTGTGTATCGTCGCATGGTTGATAGGCGCTGACCGAGTAAATGGTGACGGTGTTTGTCCCGAGTGTTTTCAACCGCACAGTCAACCGGTCATATTTTGTATATCCGCTGAAAACATCTGCGGTCAGATCAAGCTCGACTTTGATCCATGCCTTGTTGCCGTTGTTCGTGCCCGAGTTTTGGCCTCGAGCCGTTCCCACCTGGACATCAAACAAGACGTTATTAGCGGCTTGTTCTGATGTGCCCTCATACAAAAACCAAACGTATAGTTTGCCGGGGGCAACAACCCGATCCGCGATAGGGATTGAAAACCATTCCTCCCATTCGTCAGTCGCCGGACCTGGCAATGCGATGGAGTTGCCGGAGACGTTGAGGGTGTAGCAAAGAACGTTACGGCGACATCTGGAGTAGTTCCAACACGAATTTGATGTCAACAATGTATCGTATGCGGCAGAAACAGCCGAACCAGTTTTGATGCTGTTGTCCGATGTCTCGTAGTACTTATCGAAAAACTTACGAGTACCCATTACGACCTCTGGTGTCCTTCGTCATCAGCAGCACCAAGAACATCATTCGCATCCGCCAGAAATGCCCAGTCCGCTTTTTGCGTAGTCGTGGCCGATCCATAGGGAGCGGTTACGAGATAGTCACCGTCACCCGGTACGTTGGTAGGCACGGCGTCAATTTCGATATAGCGCCCGGTGCCGTCTTCACCGATTGAAACAATCGTGAATTCCTCCGGCGCACCCCCGCCACCCCCGATCTTTCGGTACTGAGAATCAACCAGCATGATCTCGTCACCGACAGAAAATGCTTCATCGTCGTAATCGTAAGTAATGCCGTCTGCGAATGTGTCGTCGTAGATGTAGCAATACTTTTTTGCTCCGACCCAAGATTTGATCTTCGCGGCGGGTGCAAGTAATCGGTGGTTTTCGTCGTGTACGCCGATCATCCAAAGAACAAGTTCAACACTTGAGCGATCGGGTTGCGGGTGATTCTCTACCACCTGAAAGTATGCGCTGGAAATACCACGGGCCGAGCTTTTCAGATCGGGAAGTGCCGATGATGTGAATTGAACCGTTTGACCCGGCAGGAAATCTATCAACCTGTTATACGGCACTTCGCAGGTAACGATCGGGCATGGATGTTCACCGAAGCGATCCCAGATCGTTGTTAGGTAACAGGCCAGCAAAAAGGGAACCCCGCCTACATCTGTACCCTGGAAGGTGCGTTGACCCGCGCCTATCGTGGGCGAATAGCAGGTTGCAACCTCAAGCTCGAACTTGCGGGACATGTCCTTGTATCGCTTTTCACCGTCTGCCATGTGAGCAATGACCTTGCCCTTGTATTCATCAGCACCGGGGTTCCAGTTCATCTCGAAAATGAATGTTCCGATCGGAGGCTCGCCAACCGAAAAGCGGGGGTTGCTTATGAGCACGTCTTCGTCAATCGTTTCCGGTGTCGTGTATTGGCTGGCCTCAAGCCTTGTCCACATACGATCGACTGTGATCTTTCCGTCTGCGTTTTCGACAAAGAACAAACCACAAGGACGCAAGACGTTTTCAACCAGCCATTCCCGAAGTTCTACAGCTTCAGTGATCGCGAAGTGCGCAAGATCAACACTTGACAGCGGTGATCTAGCGCAAGTGTTTTCGATCCCCGTAACATCGATCTTGTCATCATCGATACCCGCGCCCCATCCCTCGGGCAGCACGTCATAGGTTCCGTTCGTGCCGTTGCCCGTTGATGTGAGTAATGTAAGAATCACGGACGCGGGATCTGTGCCGGCCGTAAACTTATCGGAGTGGATGATCTCTTGCACTTCGGCTTCGGGTTCGTGGCAATCCATCAAAAGGGGTTGTATGAAGAAAGGCATCCACGGAATATTGGCCGGGTTGCCAGCCACTAGGCCCCTGGCCCCGTACATCTCGGATGAAAAACAACCGCGGCCCGCAACCGTCGGGACAAAAGTATAATATCCCCAGTTCGTGTCCGTATTGTCGATCAGGTAAAAAGGGCTAGCCCCCGTGTAGGCGTCCCGCGAGTGATACTCGATGATCTCTTCATCGATCTTGACGTGGCCCGAAGCCTGAAAATTGCTCGCGTCCCCGTTGCAAAGAAACATCCACATCGTGGCCCTGGCTACGCTCGCCCCCTCTTGTTCCTCCAGACCACCCCAAAGCGGAAACTTCAACGTGAGTTTTTGAAGTGTTGTGCCTATTTCGCGATCCAGTTGCCGGAGAAATCCCGCGCAAGACAACCGATACACCCCGGGATCGGGTTCTTCGATGCTCTCTAGATAGCATCGCATCTTGATTGAGTCGGCCTCGGCTAACCCCTCCCGGTTTTCGCAAAGCAACACTTCTCGAGAGTAGAGATATGTTGGCTTGTCTGTAACAGGCACAACGATTGTGTTACCGTGATCGTCTTCCAGGTCATGGGCAACGGCTTCGGAATTGTACATCCCCCGGGTAACGGTTAGGCTCGTACCGTCAGGGATCGCGGTGATTCGCATCGTCTCGCGGTCAACATAGATATCCGAGTTGTTCGAAAACACCGACGAATCGGCAACGGTCAGGTCGGTTCCCGCCGCCGTGATTGCAGCGGTCATGGTTGTTTCTGCTCGGTTCGTTTCGTCGTGGATCGAAAACAGCGAGGTCAACTCATCGTCTATGTCAACGAGCTCCACAGCAAAGGTCTGGTACTCCGTCGACCCGTCCAGGGGGTTGACTACCTGCCCTTGGATTTCGGGCATCGATTCCATGTAGGGTTGTATGTGCTGATTAGTGCCTGAGTCTGCCGGGTTCCATGAGGGTTCGTGGGTTCCGTATCGTCTACGGATTCCCTCAATCTCGATGTACCACTGGACGGGGATCGAATCGTCGGTAGTGGTAGCCTGGAAATTGGCAGTCGTCATGACTCTTTCTCGATCCAACGCATCGACAGGTTGTAACTCTCGTAATCGTCATGAGGTCTCGAAACTGCCTCGTATAGATCCAGGGGCTCTCGCAAGTAATAATCGGTGTATGTTGCCTCGACCTCTTGATCCTCCCGGTAACGGAACCAGTCGCCTTGTGCAATTGCCTTCCAGACCGTTTCGAGATCACGGTTTGCGTTTGCCCCCGTCGCATCTGCTGACCACATCAATTCAGGAACAAGCTCAATCAGGGAAATATCGAAATGCGTTCTGTACGCGACGTGAACCCGTTTCGCGTTCTTGGATGAAAGCGTAAACCGCATGTCCCCACCGATGGCCTCGGGTTTTCCAGGTCCGTATCTGGAGGGATAGCGGACCGCATACCATCCGTATTGATGTTGATAGTCAGATGTATAGGATACTGCTGCTGAGTCATCGGCCGAGACGTCAAAGCCCAGAACTTCACCAATCGTTGTCGCCGTATTTGTGCCCGTATTCCAAAGGATCGACACACCCGTTACGGTAAAGTCGATCTTGATCATCCCGGGGACGGAGCCATCAAAACAAGGATCGACTAACGCGTCTTTGTAAAACGCACTTGCTCCGCCGTCCAGTGCTCTTATGCCTGTCTGGATGGTGTCACAGAGAGCCCAGATGTCATCATAGGTATCGGCAGCAATCGTGACGGTGTCCTCATCTGTGCCATCATGCAGATCCAAGTGCTTGTCCGCGGTCAAGACAATTTGTGTACAGATTGAGAGTGGAGCTGTCACAATACCCGGTTCCTTTCTCTTGAGCCGCCGCGCCGTTCGTCAAGATCGCGCAACCCGCGTTCGATCTCTTTCATGGCCTGGTTGGAAGTAACAATCCCGCCTTCTCCGATGTGGATGTGAACTTCGCCCTTTTCTTCGCGGGTCCGTTGCCTGTCTTCTTGCCTTCGCATGCGCTCGGCCATCGACGGGCCGGCTGCGCCGCCCCCGCCGCCACCACCCCCGGCAGCACCAGCAACCTTGCCAGCGGCTACAGCTGCATATAATCCAGCGGCCGTAAAGTGAGCGGCTGCTAACCATGGAGTGGCAAGGGACGCGAAACCCCGGGCCATCTCCATCGTGGATTGCACAGCGGCTTCAGCGATTATCGCGGCGATCTTAACAGCGGTCCGTTGCTTTTCATTCTGAGCAATGACTGTGCCGAGTTCCTCGAACAGTTCAATTCCCTGTGATGCGATTTGCACCCGGGCTTCTGCAGCCTGTCTTTCCTGTTCCCATTGAGCACGCAAGGATTCTTCCTGGATACGTTGTGTCTCGCGTTGCTTTCTTTCCTCGATGCGTGCGGCTTTACTCGCCCGTGCCTCCCGGTTCTGCATCAACCAATCTTGGATTCTTTCCTCTTCTTGTGCGTAACGTAGGGTATCCTGCAAGCGGGCCTCTTGTATCTCTCGCCACTCTTCGTTTTGATTCCACCCAGATTCAACGTCTTCGGCTATCTTGGCGCGAGTGCCAGCCTTCGGCTTTTCGGTTGTCTTGAGTTCCTTCGCTTTCTCGGTGACGACCTCTGCCTTGGCGATTTCTGCAAGGTCGCCCTGGAGCAATACGATCTGCGTCCTGACCTGACGTAACCCCTTCTCTGCATCCTCGAGCAACTTGGCCTGGTAGATATTGGAAGCTTCCCCGATTTCCTCGATCTGCTTCACGTATTTGAGTTCGAGTTCTCGCTGCTCCTGTATCTTCTTCTTTACCTCGAGAGATTTCTTGTCGTAACGAGTCCATCCGGCAGCGGTCATCATCTCGGTTTCGACGAAATCACTGATTGACTTTCTGAGTTTGTCGGTTTCCTTGCGTAGCTTTTCTGTCTCCTCCCTCAATTCCTTGTAGGGGCCGGCGGCCTGTTTGTACATCAGGTAGCCAAGAGTGGTTAAGGCAGCGATGCCACCCATGATACCCATCTCGAGTTTGCTAAACCGACCGAATACATAAGAGAGGGTACCGCCGTAATAAACTGCCTCGCCGGCAACCCCACCCATAGCGCCGCCGAAAGCATTTAGTAACTGTCTGCCCTTCTCTGTTTTTTCGTTGAACTGAGAGAGTGCTTGACCGGTTTCCTTACCTACAAACCCGGACATCTTCTCGCCGGTTTTCTTCGCGGCAGATTGAAGTTTTTTGCCGGACTTGTCGAAACCCTTTTCGAGCTTCTTGCCGTCCCACCGACCCTCTATGTCAACTCTTCTGTCGCTCATTCTTCATCCGTTCGGATTGTGCCCGGCTAATGTGGTGGCCGGCCAGCTCCCATGCCGTCAAATAAGTCGGGGGCAACGAGTCCTGTTCCTCTATCGAAAGTCGCCCGTCGCAAAGATGCCAGGCACGGAATAGATCCATAACATCGGGTGAGCACATCTTGACGGGACAGGTACGAGTCCTGGTCCTCTCGCCATGGTACTCCACTTCGTTCGGCGGGTAGATGTATTCTCCCTCTGCGTTGCCAAAACACCCCATGGCCTCCTTTTTCTTCAGATCGTTGCCACAGACCCGGCAGTCGAAGGCTTCTGCCGAGTGCCAGGCCGCAACAACGATCTTCTTTTTTTTTCCGCGTCCAGTGTGTTGAACGTCATCACCTCGTTGCAAAGCTGCTCCAACAATCCAAGGCCCTCGTACACGTCGACCATTTCCCAGGTCGCCGCTTTGTAAACGAGGGGACCGGCTGCAACCTCTTCTGCTTCGTATTCGATCCCCAAGTGCCGATGACCCTTGATTCCCCACCGCAGCCACTTTCGGGAATTGTCGGCCCGTTCGTTGAGTTCCTGTGCTCCAAGTTCTTTCATCTCCCGGTCGTCTCGATTCTGTACATATATCTCGTTTCTAAGTTGCGTCATGATTCGCGGGGGTATCACGCCGACAAGAACAACCGGCGCGTCTTCGTCCGGTTCGTACCGCTCCAGTTCCTTCTCGGCAACGCCCTTCATCTTTTCTGCTTCTTTACGTGCCTCTTTTTCCTCATCTGTCTCCGCGTTCAAAGAAAGCACGTATTCTGCGTTAGCAATTGTTCGCATCAACTGAAGAACAATCAGGTCGACCTCCTTCGTCGCGCTCATATCTTGGGAAATCATGTACCCTCCTGAATCGGATCAGCTACCTGATCCGGTTATTGCAATCGCCCAAAGCGGAATGTTTGCATCATCGGCATCCTGCCCCGGATCGGTAAGTACCAATTCCATCTCCATTCCCTTGTGGCTATCAATCTCAGTAGGGGCCGGTTTCTTGATCATGACCGAGGGAGCGTAGAACGCCCACCCCTCATCGGTGTCCTTGATCGATTCGGTAAAAAACTGGAACGCCGTTGGAGTTGTCCAGTCCGAAAGGTAATCGACATCCCACAGGGTGGAGAATGTCAGGACCGGCTGTGAAGCGTGGTACAACCGCCCAGCCCGGCCATGCGTACCGCCCTGATAAGCCATCGGCGCAATTTGCAGCCCGGGGTCAAAGCTGAATGACTTGATCTTGGTTTCGGTGTCGTCAATGTACACCGGGCTTGAGAGCATAGGGTGTGCGGGCTCGTAGGAATCTGCAGTATCCGCGGTATTGCTTTCGGCAGTTGACCACGCATCAACCATGTAAGTCCATTCAAGAATCGGAACCTTGTTTGCTTCGACAGTTGAAATCTTGAATGTTCCGGCGCATCCGGTCAGGGTCCATAGGTGGCGGTTGGTCGTTCCATCGCCCTCGTAAAACTGAAAGGTCATGTACTTGGTAGGCTCGCCAAGGGCGGAACCTCGAGGGGTGAATGTGTCGATGTCCAAGAGGTCGTCTGACGCGGCCGGAGTATCTGACCAATTGGGCTCAATGGCGAAAGTCGTATCACCCACGGGGGTTCCTTCTTGTTTGCGAGAGATAAACCGGATCTGAGTGTCGGTGTCCGTGTCGTTGACCATCACGGCGTCACCAGTGATCTCCGTCATGGTTGCGGAGTCCACAACCAAGGTCGATGCCGTAGCAGATGCTACGTCATCCGCGACCGCGTCGTTTGCATTTCGATCCAGGCCGCAGTTCTTGGCAAGCAGGGAAAACTCTGACTCACTTCCGGCACCACCTCGAAGGTAGGTCTTGAATGTGAGCGTCCCGCCCTTGCCGGCTGCGATCAGATCGTCCGGTCCCCGGTTGGCCTCCGGTTTCTGGTACTCGGGCTCGATGGTGTTTTGCTCCGGGTCGAATTCGATGTCAAAAGCTTTCAGCGCCGTGTATCCGGCCCCCGGATCGCCTCCTGCCCATGACGCCTGCTCCACGAACTTTAGGCCCCGAATGTTTGTGGGTATGTATCTAACAGCCATGTCGTCTCCTTACGCTGAGTCCAGCGTTACGAAAATTTCGAATGTCATTCTTGTGAGCCAATACTTGTCAATGTCGATTGACTCCCACCCGGAGGAACGCATCAACGAAACCCCGGACGGAAAGTTCCCGCTCTTTTCCATGTTCTCTTTTATGTTCTGCAGGTCTTCGTCACGGCGAATAATCCCCGTCCGTCTGTCCCTGGTTTGTGTGTGGCCAATGATGATTTCAATTTGGCCGTTGTAATCGGTTTCGCTTGTCTTGCCGAAAAACAAGGGCTCGTTCATCGTGATAGCCTCAACCGTAAACTCCCGGTCGAAGTCCGAGCCGATTCGTTCCGGCCAATCAGTAGCGCCTGATGCCTTCTTGAACGTGGTTCGCCTTTCGTGCGGTTTTGCTGGAGTCAAACCAATGATCAGGTCTTCAACCGCATCCCGTACCGCCGTCAACGTTGTTGTACTCATCGCGTAAACCCCGAGGAAAAGACCTTCGGGTCTTCGTCAATCTCCGAGTCATCATCTTTGTCGTATGCGAATTCGCCACGACTGTTCCAGACAACCTCCGCTTGTTTCGTCCAGTAGCCTCTTTCCTCTGTCGACATCTGCATCAAACGTTTCGCAACCTCTCCCTCGACAAAGGCCAACTCGTACGGAAACAACTCTTCCCGCTTGACGATGAATGCAGGACGATTCCCGAGTGCGCGTATTCGTCTCGATAGTTCCATGTGTGCAACTTCGATCTGTGATTCCCATGTTGCGTTTTCTCCGTCTGGATGCCACTGTTTCCAGTCGGGGTGGAGGCGATCAACGTACTCGGTGGAAACCAGAGGCTCCATGAACGTGTGGTACACAACATCAAAATACAGTAGGTCATGATAGGTCACGGAGCTGATCGCGTAAGTGACCTTGAAATGGTAGTCTTCCCCGATTCCAAAATTCGTTGTGCTCGACGCATCCAGTGCATAGGTGTACTCGCAAGTATAGGCTGCGCCGTTTGCATCGGCCGATCCGCTGTCTGAGTCCGTGATGGTTTCGTTATCCTGGAACGTCCCCCAAATATTCGAGAGCACCAGAACCCCGGTCTTACCAGAATCCTCAACCCGTTCGATCCTGGCAGTTGCCCCACCTGTTTTGCCGACCAGGACGGCACCAACGGTAAAACCCGCCGTCTGTGCGTCATAGGCAAGAAAGCCGCGGCCGTTTTTTGTCGACACGGAAACAGCCGACATGTTGGTTGAGGAAACAAGAGTGTCCCCGCCTGAATCATAAACAATGATGGTGGGGGTTGCGTCGGGCTTGGTTGTCTTCCCGTCCTTTTTGCAAATCCAGTTCAATGCGGCTGCGCTCGAACCGTATTCA
The DNA here is from genome assembly GCA_964504085.1 of uncultured Thermotogae bacterium. Lineage (GTDB taxonomy): Bacteria > Bipolaricaulota > Bipolaricaulia > UBA7950 > UBA9294 > CAZDDA01. The sequence goes on from CAZDDA010000067.1 coordinate 8,794, forward strand.
ACCTCTTGTATCATTCCCTCGATCATCTCAACCCCCAACGATGCTTTTCATGATCCAACCGATAACTCCGAGAATCGATCCACCGAGAACGGCGGCAACGATCTTCCAACCCGTCGACCACTTACCACTCAGCCCGGCAACGGCAGTGCTCGCACCGTTTGCCTTGGCGGCCGCCGTGTCGACCTTGGGGATCAAGTCGGTGATTCGTGTCTCGACCTTCGTTATTCTTTCCCCGTGCTCGCCCAACCGTTTGTTGACGGCTGCAAACCCTTGTTGCGTTTCGTGCCTCTGTATCCGCAACTCGCCCTTGACCTCGTTGCGAAACTCTTTGATGTCGCCGCCGAGGTCTTCGACTTTGCCGACAACGATTGCTTCCCAATCAGCCATTAGCCTTTCCGGTTTCTCCCGCCCCCGCGTCCACCGCCCCGACCCTTACCGGGACCGTTTCCACGGCAACCGCCTGTGTTTTTGTTTCGTCGACCGCCGCCGTTTCTGCCGCGACCCTTTCCGCTCCCGTTCTTTTTTCCGTAACTCAATTTATCCTCCTTACGGATAATCCGGGGGTACATGCAGCCCCCATCCGTCACCTGCTATTGCAGTACACGCAGCGTTACTGGCTGCTGTCCTGTTCGCGTTTCCGAGCATATTGAGATCACCCGCCGCACCTGTTAGATCGTCGTCAAAATCATTGAGCCATGCGTCTACCTCGGTAGCGTTCAGGCCGATGGTGTCGATGTCGCAATTCAGCCCCGGCCACGCAGGAAGTGCGCCCGCCGACGTGTAGGTTAGGTTGGCACCGACGTTGTTACCGAGATCCAGCGTGGTGAGATTTTCCAGTGGTCTGACAGCGGCGATATTTCCCGTGACTGACGTGTTGTACAGGTACAGAGTCGTCATCCCGGTCATGGCCGAGAGGTTGCTGATGTCGCCGCTGACTGATGTGTAGCCCAGGT
>CAZDDA010000068.1:0-9728 GCA_964504085.1 uncultured Thermotogae bacterium
TTCGCCTTGGCGGGAGGTGGTCGATTAGACTAACTCTAGAAGTGGACCGGCCATGAGGGGCTGGTCACTATAGGTTTTCCTGTTTTTTTTGTCAACATCCAAACAAGCGTGCGCAAAGGCAACCATCGGGGTAAATGAAGCGAAACGGTACCTTCTTCTCCTCGATTAGGACACTCATCGCACAGGCACGCCCAAATCGTGAAGCATCCTGTCGACCTTTGTCTTTTCTTCGTCGTCCAGCGGGAGTTTCGGGCTGCTGGAATGGCCACCGCAGAGGCCCATCCTATCGAGGGCGTATTTGAGCGCCTTCTGTGTCTTTCCGGCATACTCCAGGTAGCGCAACAAGGGGAGCATCTTCTTGTAGAGCGTCCACGCGGCATCAAGGTCCTTCTTCTCGGTCACCAGCTCGAATAGATCGGCGGCCATCTTCGGAACGACGTTGCCAATCACGCACACCCATCCGATCGCTCCCATGAGGAAGAACTCGTAAGCCATGTCTTCCCATCCGCAGAAAACTCCGAGTTTGTCGTCGGTGAGCTGGCGGATCTCGGCGATGCGCCGGAAGTTCCCCGAACTTTCCTTGATGCAGTCAATCGTCGGCAGTTCGGCAAGACGGGAGACTGTCTCCGGCTCGATGTCGACCTTGGAGGTGAACGGGTTGTTGTAGATCATGATCGGCAGATCGACCGCCTGGGAGATGCACGCGTAGTGGTGGACAATCTCGTCGGGATCCGGTATGTAGTACCACGGTGGGAGAACTAACGCACCCGCGGCACCGAGTTCCTTGGCCTGCGCTACGTATTCGGTCGCCTTCTCGGGGGTCTCCGCGCTTGCCCCCATGACCACCGGAATTCGACCGTCGACAGCGGTGATCACAGTCTGCGCGATCTTGCGCTTCTGTTCATCATTGAGGCTGGCAAACTCGCCCGTGCTGCCCAGTGGAATCACACCGTGGATGCCCTGGCTGATCAGCCATTCCACATTCTTACTCATTCCATCGTAGTCGACCTTGCCATCGCCGGTAAACGGGGTGACAAGGACAACGTAAACGCCGCGAAGTATCCCCATTTGTTCTCCTCCTTACAGTTCAGGGGTTTGTTGGTCGAATCGATCGAGTCGCAATGGCTCTGTCGGAACGGTCGTCGGCTTGCCAACGAGCATCTCCGAAATCACCTTGCCCGTTATCGGAGCCAGCCCGATGCCGTCCCCCTCGTGCCCAGCAGCGATGTACAGGCCCGGTGCGGAGGAAACCGGCGAGACGATGGAGAGATGATCCGGCGTCCACGGGCGCAGCCCGGCGTATGAACGGATGATATTAACGTTCTTGATCTGTGGGAAGAACCTCAGTGCACGCTTGGCCAGCAACCTCAGTACGTGGAGGTTGCTTCGCGTATCGAACCCCACGAATTCGCGGCTCGACCCGATGAGGAAATTCCCGTGACCGGTGGGTTCATAGACCATTGCCACGCCGTAGGTCTCCATATCCGGCTCGACGTTGCGCTTGCCCTTGCCTCCGAATTTGGCCATCAGATACCCGAACTCCATCAGCTTTCGTCTTGCGGTCTTGGGCGTTCGTTCACCGACCAAGATGTGACCCTTTCGCGGTTTGATGGGCACATTCACACCCACCGTCGCGGCGATCTGCGGTGTCCACACCCCTGCAGCCAAGACCACTTGCGGAGCCAGCATCTCGCCATTCGATGTGGCTACGCCGCGGATGGATCCGGAAGCGTCCGTAAGAATCGATGTTACCTCTTGTCGTGGATAGACGCGTGCCCCGTTTCGTTTTGCCCCTTCAACGAGACCGTACAACAGTGCCATCGGATTCAAGGAGGAGTCCGAGGCGCATTCGACGAGTCCGATGACGTCGCGAGCCAGGAGCGGTTCATCCTCAAACATGACGCCGCCCTCGATGTATCGCATCGGTAAGCCAGCGTCTTTTTGCCGTTTGACCCAGTCACGGGCTACCGGTTCCTGGTCCTCATTCTCGACCACGAGGACGCTGCCCAGTTGCACGTAGTCGAAGTCGTATTCGAGTTCATCGACCAGGGAGGCGAGTAGTTGCTGGCTTTTGAGAGTGATTTGACTATCGTATCCCGGTTCTTTGTCGGTGCACAGGATGTTCCCGTCGCAGGCGCTCGAGGTGCCGGACGCGATATCTCCTCGATCGATCAGGCCCACCTGAACCCCTTCCTTGGCCAGGTAATAGGCGATCGCAGAACCAATGATCCCTCCGCCCACAACGAGGACTTCAGCTGCTCTACTCATTCGTTTCACCTGCCAATGCGCCGAAGTTCACCGGGACAATGGGAGGTCTAATCGTGTCGGGTTTGATTTCTTCCATCCGTTTGCCTAATTCCTGTGCCAACAGGCGTGTCACTATCTTCTCACAGGTACGTCCTTGACACAGGCCCATTCCCGCCCGGGTACGCCTCTTGACGCCGATGACATCTACGGCGCCCTCCCGGATTGCCTGTCGGATTTGGCCGGCGGTGACTTCCTCGCAGCGGCAAATGATCACGTTGTCATCCATAGTCTACCTCCCGGGACACGAAATGCTTCGTACGGTTGTTGCGTGTTCGCGGGGCATACTCACGGTGATCACCGGAGTGCGATCATTGGCTTTCGCGTTCATGACTTTGATCACTTCTGCTTCACAGACCGGTTTGCCTGCACGGTCCACTGCGGTGACTTTCTGTCCTACATCCGGCAACGGAAGATACTCGTAGGGAAACGCCACTGCAGCTAATCCCTCCGAGTAAGTCAGGTCAACCAAGAAGATGGCCAGGCCGGGGCATTGAGCGATGCACACTCCACATCCGATACACTTGGCCTCATGAAGTTGGGGACAATTCGTGATTGGCTCTCCTACGGTGATGGCTTGGTAGGGACAGGCTTGTTCACAGGGATTACAAGGGATTTCCTGTGGGCATTCAATGACGGCAACCGGTCCCTGCTGCAGTCTTTCTAGAGAAGGGTAGCCCGGAGATTGTTCTAGCTCCTGCTGCGATACGTAGCCATTGACAGCTATTCCTTCGGACATGCTGACTCCCCGATCTTGACAAGCTCTTGCTTGGCATCCTGGATGGGCTGACAGAAGGGACCGCCTCTCAGGTTGCACAGCCGCTCGTCTATCGTTCGGATCTCTTCTTCGTCACACGCACCTTTTTTACCCAAGGAGGAGGCCGCAGAAATCCCCGCCAATCGACCCTCTTCCAGGGCCGTGCTGGCTTCCTCGATGCCCGAAACATCACCGGCCACGTAGATCCCAGAAACGGTGGTTTCCAGTCTGTTGTTGTGAATGGGGACCCAACCACCTAGCACGGGACTGCTTGACAGTTGGCAACCAGCCAGTGAAGCAAGGCGGGTGTTCGGCCTCAGTCCTGTTGCAACACAGATGGTGTCCACATCGAACGTCTTCTCGCTTCCGGGCACCGGGTTCCAGGAGGTATCCAACTGCGCGATAACTGCACCGGTCACCCGACTATCTCCTCGCGCCTCTACGACGGTATGTGTGGTCAAGATAGGCACCCCCGCTCGGCGGACCTTAGCCGCATGCACACCGTATCCGCCGATCTTGTTGGCGGCTTCTACAATTGCCGCTACGCCGGCACCGGCTTGGAGCAGCTGGTAGGTGACGATTAGACCGACATTTCCCGAGCCCACCATGAGGACACGATTGCCAGGGAGCACGCGCCACACATTGATCATCGTTTGGGCCGCACCTGCCCCCATGACACCGGGGAGAGTCCATCCGTCAAAATGGATTGCGTTCTCCTCGGCGCCTGTTGCCAGTACGATCTTCTCAGCGTTGATCGATTCTGTCTTTGTCGCTCCGCGGAAGGGCACTGCGGGCCGATCACTCGTCAATTCCACAAACGAAGTCCGAACGACCTCCAGTCGGCCCGGTTTGATGTCGTAGGCGTCCCAACCGAGCATCAGAGTGACCCCGAGGGCTTGTGCTTCACGAAAGAGCCGTTGGGCGATGTTTACGCCGCGTGTCCCGGCCTGATGCTCCCTGGAACCAAAAAACTTGTGGATTTGCTTGATCAACTGCCCACCTGGCTTTGGATTGCGGTCCACCACAACAGTGACACAGCCTCTCTTGGCACCTTCAATGGCTGTGGTTAGACCAGCAGGTCCGGCGCCCACAACGGCCAAATCCACCGCTCTCATCGTGGGTTCCCCTGACCGGAGCCGTGTTGGGTTTCTACGACCATGCCGTCGACCACCGGTGTGATGCATGTTCGAACGTTAGGGATTCCATTTACTGTCATCGCACAGTCCGTGCACTGCCCGATGGCGCAGAAGATTCCACGCGGTTCGGATCTTTGTGCCGTGTATCGATGTACTCGGATGCCGGCGGCGGCCAGTGCTGCGGCAATAGGCTCCCCCGCAACGGCCGGGATCTGTTTTCCATCTACTTGGATCTTTGTCTCACGCAACTTGGGCAAATCCCCAAGAATAGGGTGGTGAGCCACGCGCATTGTCAATATCCTCCTGGTATACGGATGGTTTTACTGGACCATTCCAAGCAAGAACCCTTCCTTAAGTGGGTCTTCGGGATCGATGACAAACTGATTGATCCCTGTAACATAGGCACGGCCAGCAATATCAGCGACCACGGCAGGGAAATCCCCTACCCTGGTTTCCTCAACGACTCGTGCTCGGAAGATCGTTCCAAGAATGCTCTCGTGGACAAACTCTTCCCCCGTTTTCAGTCTTCCCTTGGCGTGCAACGTAGCGACCTTGGCGGAAGTGCCCGTTCCGCACGGTGATCGATCGATGGATCCCGGAGGAATGATGACTGCATTCTTCACGTGGGCCTTGGGATGGGTGGGCGCTCCGTAGAACTCCACATGGGTCAGCCCCTCAATAAATGGTTTTTCAGGGTGCTGAACACGAACCTGAGAATTTACCGCCTTGCGAATGGCGATTCCGGCTTTGACAAGGTTACCGGCTTGTTCCGGAGTGATGTCAAGTTTGAGTTTGTTCGCTTCGACAAGCGCGTAGAAATTGCCACCATAGGCGATATCTAGCTGGATCTGGCCGTGGTTGGGCACTTCAACCACAACGTCCTTCCGGTACAGAAATGACGCAATGTTCCTGAACGCGACGCCTTTTGCAGACAGGTTTTCCACTGTTACACTGGCAGTGACCAAACCGGCTGGTGTATCCAGCTTGATAGTGGTCACGGGCTCGTTAACGGGAACTATGCCTGCCTCAATCATTGCAGTACAGCAGCCGATCGTATCATGGCCGCACATCGGAAGATACCCACCAACCTCAATATAGATCACCCCAATGTCGGCGTCAGGATGGCAGGGCGAGGTGAGAATGGCGCCTGACATCACCTCATTCCCTCTAGGTTCATATACCAGCATAGTGCGGATAGAATCCAGATTTTCTTTCAAGTACAGCATCTTTTCGGCCATCGTGCTGCCAGGAATGTAGGGGAGACCACCGATCACTGTACGAGTTGGCTCGCCCTCTGTGTGGGTATCGATAGTGGTGATCATTCGCTGAAATCGCATCGTCTACTTCTTTTCACTCAAGGACTGTCCCTGTAAATGATAGGACACAAAGCTTGTACACCATGCCGACACATTACCGGAAAGGTTTTGCATTGTCAAGCAGGAGTGAACTTGCCTTTTGATAAAAGTGAAAAGCAGTGGAGGTCGATCTGAGGCAATGGTTTGGGTGAAGAATCCTGTTGCGGTGTATGATCGGGGAATCCTTGTTGCTAAATGCCAGGTCCTTCGGGGGATGGTTCTGGCTTGACAGAAGTCTCTTTTTCACTCATATTTAAGTTATGGTTGACGTGGGAGAATTGATACGGTTACTTCGAACGCGCAAGGGATGGACACTCAGAGATCTTTCTGAACGCTGTAATCTCTCAGTCAGTTTTCTTTCCCAGGTAGAAAGAGGCCTTTCCTCGCTCTCGATTACTTCTCTTGCTGCAGTCTGTCAAGCCTTGGGTGTTTCCCTTGCGGATCTTTTTTCAACCAATGGTGCCGGAGATGGTTTTTCTCTATCCTCAGAGCATGCCGAAATCATCAAAGAGGCCGAGAGGCCGTTTATCCAAATCTCTTCTGCTAGCATTAAATACCAGTTCTTGAGCGGAGAATTCCCTGAAAGACTGTTCGAGATCCTCATCGGTGAGATTCCACCGAACTATCACTATCCGCCGGTTGCCCACGATGGAGAAGAATTTGGCTACGTTCTGGAAGGGCATTTTAGGCTCACGATAGGGGAGGATAGCTATGAGCTTGGCCCTGGCGATAGCTACCACTTTTTGGCGACAACCCCACATGGATACTGGACGGATGAACAAGGGGGAGCAAAGGTCCTATGGGTACAAACTCTGAAGTATTCTGAATTGCCCTTCAGTATAAGGAAGCAGTACATCAGCACCGCTCCAACTGACGAATCTGCGAAGGGGGTGGATGATAGAGATAAGAGAGAGTAATTGGGTAGAGGCTGGCTTTGAGGTCAAAAAAGCTAGATTATATTAAAGGAGGCGAATGCGGGATGTTTCAGTATGAGTACGAGCTAGGCAAGGCAGCTGATATTCTGACAAGAGAACTGTTCAAACTGAAGCCCGGAGAGACGTTTGTCATTACCGCTGATACGGAGAGTAATCTACGCGTTGTCAACGCCACAGCGAGGGCGGCCTTTGCTGTTGGAGCGAAGCCGATGGTCATCTTACTTGCCTCTCCGTTGGGGGTGTCCGAGGCGGCTGATCCGATGCTACCAGTGGAATCTCTCACAGGAGCGTTGAAAGGAGCGGACGCCTGGGTGGAGTTCAACAACGAGTGGCTGTTGTATTCCACTCCCTACAACATCGCAATGCAAGAGAACAAGAAGCTCCGCTATATGAATCTGGTGGGGATGAATCCCGACCTGATGATTCGCTGCATCGGCCGAGTCAATTATCCGCTTTTAGGGGAATTCATGGAGAAGGTCCACAAGCTGACCACGGAAACGACGCATTTCCGCTTCACCACTCCGGCGGGAGAAGAGCTCGAGTTTGAGCGCGATCCTGATCCCGACCGGGTTACCTCGTTGTCCAAGGGCTACGCTGATGTGCCGGGTTCGCACATGATGGCCGGTCAGATCGCTTGGGCACCGACGTTTGATTCAATCAACGGGCTCCTCGTCTTCGACGGCTCGTTGGTGCCGCCGTTCCGAAAATTGGAGGAACCAATTCGCTTGACGGTCGAGAAGGCCACGATCGTCAAGGTGGAGGGTGGGAATGAAGCCAGGGAATTCGAGCGGTGGATGGACAGCTGGAACCATCCGCAGATGCGTCGGCTGGCGCACGTGAGTTGGGCGTGGCATCCCGGCGCGAAGCTGACCGGCGACATTGTGGAAGACGAGCGCGTCTGGGGGGCGACGGAGTGGGGGATCGGTGCGGTTGGTCCCCTCTTCTCCAAGACGGGAGAGTACATTGCTGCACCTTCGCATACGGACGGGATCTGTATGAACACGTCGGCCTGGTTGGACGGCGTACAACTGTTGGACGAAGGGAAAGTGGTGCATCCAGAGCTTGTCGAGCTTGCGAAGCAATTGGGCAAGTAGAGATAAAAGCTGATGTTTGTTTGCGGTGACCAGACGAGGAAAGAGACTGTCCAGGGTTGCTAACGGGCAACAGCCACGAATAAGACCATCGGTTTGTCAGTGAATTTGGCACCAATTCTGTGGCGAGAAATCCTTCCCAATTGTGTTTCGAGCATCTTCACAAAAATGAGCCTCGATGTGGGTTGGGTCATCATGCTCGGTGCTGCATTGAGCTTTGTGGGGCTGGGAGCTCAGTCCCCAACGCCAGATTTGGGAAGCATGATCAGCGATGGCGCTGCATTCCTTCCCGACTCGTGGTGGATGTCCATGTTCCCTTCCATCGGTGTCCTGATCGCTGTTCTTGGGTTCAATCTTTTGGGCGACGGGCTGAGGGATTTGTTTGCCCTTGAGGAGCTGTGAGCGTGGAAAGAGAAGTTGTTCTACGAATCGAAGATCTACATGTGGTGTTCAAGGTCTTCAGAGGCGAGCTCAAGGTAGTGGACGGCATAACGCTCACCGCGCATTCTGGTGAGCGATTGGGGTTGGTGGGGGAATCGGGCTGCGGTAAGACAACTTGCGGGCGATGTGTTGTGCGCTTGGTCCAACCGTCTTCCGGCAGGATCCTGTTCGCTTCGAAGAGGCTCAGTGAGGTTATTGATATTGCCAAACCGGAGATGGAAAAATGGCACCAGGCAAAAAGAGAAATACAGATGATTTTCCAAAACCCTGGTGCGGCGCTAAACCCCGTCTTTACTATCGGCACTCAGTTCATAACAGCTCTCCACTATGCTCGGTCGGACAATATGAAGCATCGAGAAATCCGAAGACGAGTCATAGAAGCCTTGAGTGAGGTTCAACTTCCTGATCCAAAACGAATCTTGAAAGCCTATCCCTTTCAGCTTTCTGGCGGAATGAACCAGCGTGTCTCCATTGCAATGGCGCTTGCTGTAGAGCCGGAGTTGCTCATCGCCGATGAACCGACCACAGCGTTGGACGTGACCGTTCAAAACCAAATCCTAGAACTTTTCTACGCCTTAGTGAAGGGCAAGGAAACCTCGCTAATCTACATCACTCACAATTTAGGTGTCATTCGAGAGATTGCTGACACAGTATATGTAATGTATGCGGGAACGATTGTAGAGCACGGGAATCCGCGTGAGATTTTTTCGAACCCTTTGCATCCATACACTCAAGGGCTAATGGAAGCGATTCCCAAACTGGCGGGTGGGGGCTTTTCCAAGGGGGTTCGGGGAACGATTCCGAGTTATTTCGCCCCCCCCCAGTGGTTGTCGGTTTCATCCTCGCTGCTTGAAGCGAATGCCACGCTGCGAGGAGGAACGGCCTTCCTTCCTCAAGGTTTCTGCAGATCATGTAGTAGCCTGCTTCCTCCACAAGGGGCACAATGGCGGATAATCTTCTTCAAGTTGAGGAGCTCAAGAAGCATTTCAAGACAGAACAGGGCACAGTGCGTGCTGTCGATGGCGTGGACTTCACCATTGACCACGGCGAGACACTGGGACTGGTTGGTGAGTCCGGCTCCGGGAAGACCACGGTTGGGTACACGATTATTGGTCTGTATGTGCCAACGGCTGGGGATATCTTGTTTAGGGGGGAAAGCATTGCTTTGCCGGTAGTCAAAAGAAGCAAGTCAACAAAAAAAGAGATGCAGATCGTATTTCAGAACCCAGGTTCCTCTTTGAATCCACGGCGAAAAATTGAAGACATCATAGTGTTACCACTTCGTGTTCATGGAACGGGCGATTATCGGAACAACAAACAGAGAGTTGCCGAGCTCCTTGGAAGAGTCGAATTGTCTTCTGACTATGCATCCAAGGCATCTACAATCCTCTCCGGAGGGGAACAAGCTCGAGTGACTATTGCCCGCGCTCTAGCAACAGACCCGAAGTTTATTATCTTGGATGAACCCACGGCAGCTCTTGACGTTTCGATTCAGGCAAAAATCATCACCATGCTGGTTGACCTTCAGAAAGAGCTGTCTCTTTCATATCTCTTTGTCAGCCATGATCTTAGCCTCATGCGAAACGTAGCCGACCGAGTGGGAATCATGTATCTGGGGAAGATCTGCGAAGTGGCCCCGGCAGCAGAGGTTTTCCAGAACCCCCTCCATCCCTACAGCCAAATGCTTCTCTCTTCGATACCGGTAGTAT
>CAZDDA010000069.1:0-9711 GCA_964504085.1 uncultured Thermotogae bacterium
TCTCTCTGTTTCAACCGCTTTCTTTGTGCGTTTAGCTTTTTGGTTTTGCGCCTGAGCTCTTCCGTGATTTCGAGGATCTTGCCGTGGATACCGTCTGCTTGGAAGAACTTGAGGTAAGGCTCGATGCGATCGCCCCACGAAGGCCGGTCTAGCCCCTCCGCAGTGCAAATCCGGTCCCCCTTGGCGCGGCACTTCTCCTCGATGAAGTAGATGTCTGTGTCCATACAGAACGAGGCATAGCCGCTGGCGTATCCAACCAAGATCCAACATGCGCAACAATCGCCCGTGCCAAAGGCGAGTCGATGTTCTTCCGCTTCCTCCGAGTCATGCCAGTGGACCAACATACGAAACCGCTCCTCGGTTTCGAGATGTTTCACCACGGGTTTGACTACACCCTGCAGCGCGTGCATGCGGGGCCCGGCTTTGATCCACTCAGCCCGGCTGTCCCAGTTGAAGATGCGTTTCATTGCTGCTGCATCCGCTTGGCCCCAGAAATACCCAAAGCGGGTAAAAATCCGGCGAGCTTCTTCCATGCCAACCAGATCCACCAGATCCTTCCGGTGCTGAGAAAAAGCATGCAGGTCATGGAGCACCAGCCGACGGCCGTGCAGATGAACCTTCCCTTCTGAGAAATCCACCAGCTCCCCGAGCTTTAGATCGTCAGCTCGCATGCCCTGATCCTTTCAATTTGAAATACACCGATTTCATTATGTAATAATTCTGCGGAAATGTCAATCGGCGTGAACCCTCCTAAAATGTTGTGGTTAAATGGCTTGCGCTAGTAACACGCGCCGGTACGCCGCTTGCTATCAATGAGCATTAGAACAGCCCGACACACGACACGCGTCCATGCACAACGTGTTCGGCTGCGGCAGGAGGAGACTCGGACATGCAGAACCGAAAAATCGAACATCTGCGGGAACTCAGGGCAAGATATTACTTGGGAGGCGGGCCAGATCGTATCGCCAAGCAGCACGGAGTGGGAAAGCTCACGGCACGCGAGCGGCTGGCCGTGCTTTTCGATCCAGACACCTTCCAGGAGTCTTACCTGTTCATCAAGAATCGATGCACCGACTTCGGAATGAACGAGAAAGAGTTGCCCGGTGAGGGGGTGGTGACGGGAGTTGGGCTGACGGATGGCCGTCCGATCTTCGCTGCAAGCCAAGACTTCACCGTTGCCGGCGGATCTGTCGGTGAGGCCAACGCGAAGAAGATCGCGCAGGTCATGGATGAGGCACTCGAAGTCGGCAGTCCTTTCGTGTTCATCAACGACAGTGGTGGTGCACGTATACAAGAAGGTGTGGACGCGCTGTCGGGATACGGAAACATCTTCTATCGGAACATCCTGCTGTCAGGTGTAGTCCCGCAAATCAGCATTGTGGCCGGCCCGTGCGCCGGAGGGGCTGCGTACTCGCCCGCGCTGACGGATTTCATCATCCAGGTGCGTCACGAAGGCCAACTCTTTATCACGGGACCGCAGGTAATCAAAGAGGTGACAGGTGAGGCTGTCACCGCGGAGATGCTCGGCGGAGTAGAGAGCCACGCATACTACTCGGGAGTCGTGCACTTCGTGGCAGAAGATGACGAGGATGCCATCAGGATTACGCGACGTCTCTTGAGCTTTCTCCCTGCAAACAACATGGAGGATCCGCCGATTCAGGGAGGCGCATCGGATGGCAGGGTCCCTGACGATGAAGCCCTGAATGGGGTAATCCCCGACGATCCACGCAAACCATACGATATGCACCAGATCATCGGACACATAGTGGACGACGGGGATTTCTTGGAAATACAGGAACACTTTGCGCAAAATCTGATCATCGGGTTCGGACGGATCCTGGGCAGAACCGTTGGAATCGTTGCCAACCAGCCCGAGCACAAGGCCGGTGTGTTGGACATCAACTCCTCAGACAAAGGTGCGCGGTTCATCCGTTTCTGCAACGCCTTCAATATCCCCCTCGTCACCCTCGTTGATGTCCCCGGTTTTCTCCCAGGCGTGGACCAGGAATACGGCGGCATTATCCGTCACGGCGCCAAGATGTTGTTCGCCTACGGCGCGGCCACGGTTCCCAAGCTCACGGTGGTGGTTCGCAAGGCATACGGAGGCGCCTTTTTGGCCATGTGCTCCAAGGACATGGGAGCGGACCGGATTTATGCTTGGCCCTCGGCGGAGATTGCCGTCATGGGGGCCGAGGGCGCCGTGAATGTGCTCAACCGGCGCCAGTTGGATGAGGCTGAAGATGCCGAGTTGGTGAGGTCTCGTCTTGTGGAGGAGTACAAAGAGACCTTCGCCAATCCCTATGTCGCTGCTGCGCGAGGATACCTCGATGACATCCTCGAGCCGGCGCAGACCCGGTCCGCGATTGCCGCAGCCCTCGAGGTGCTTCAGACCAAGAGAAAGCCCAGGCCGCAGAAGAAGCACGGGCTGATTCCGCTTTGACCGGAGGTCGTTATGTCTGAAGTGATGATCCAGGGTATCCGGTTTTCGATTGCAGGATTGAGCGTCGTGTTTGTGGTGCTTTTCCTGATCTCCGCGGTTGTAGCAACAATCCGCTGGATCGATGCCCGGTTCCAGGAGGAGGATTTCAAAGGTCCTGAAGTCGATCCCCTCCACCTGGTGCTCATCGCCTCCGCCGTTGCTTTTGCCCATGCAGGAAAGGCGCGCATAAGAAAAATCCGCCGCCTCGCTGCAGCCGAAGGCACACGCAACCCGTGGTGCATTCAGGGACGCGCGACTCTACACGAATCACATCTCGTCGGTATGAGAGAAAGGAAGTGAGACGGTGAAACTCAAAATCACGGTTCACGGCACCGCCTATGAAGTCGACGTCGAGGTACTTGATGCCGGGGAAGATCTCCCAGTGCCTTCTTCGCCGCTGCCAAGAGTCAATGCTCAAGGCTGCGGGAAACGACCGATATCCTCCCCCATTCCACCACGGAGTGATGCGCCGACAAACGGAGCAATAACGTCGCCCATAGCCGGCACCGTACTGGAAGTCCCGTGCAAGGAAGGCGACACAGTGGAGAAAGGGCAGGTGTTGGTTGTGGTGGAAGCAATGAAGATGGAAGCGGCCATCAACGCACCGTCGGCAGGCAAGCTGGGTTCAGTGGAAGCATCGGTGGGCGACGCGATCCGAGAAGGCCAGGTCGTGGCCCGGTACGTTTGACACGGGAGTGATTCGGTGGACGTACTCTATGAATTTCTTCAGGCTGGAGCCCTCGGGAACTTCACGTGGGGTCACTTGATCATGCTGGTGGTGGGGTGTTGCTTCATCTACCTCGCGGTCAAGAAGGATTACGAGCCCCTGCTCCTCGTGCCGATCGGTTTCGGCATCCTCATTGGGAACATCCCCTTCATGTACGGCATGCGCATCGGTGTGTACGAGGACGGCAGCGTGCTGCAGATTTTGTATCAGGGCGTGACGCAGGGATGGTATCCGCCCCTGATCTTCTTGGGGATCGGGGCAATGACCGACTTCTCATCAATGCTGTCGAATCCACGTCTCGTGCTCTTGGGTGCGGCCGCGCAGGCTGGAATATTCTTGACCCTCATCGGTGCGATTTTGATTGGCTTCAACGAAATCACTGACGCCGCGGCAATTGCAATCATCGGAGGGGCGGACGGCCCTACTGCGATTTTTCTGAGCTCGAAGCTCGCGCCCCACTACCTGGGTGCGATCGCCATTGCCGCCTACTCCTACATGGCGCTCGTGCCGGTGATACAACCTCCCATCATTCGCGCTCTGACCTCCAAGAAGGAGAGATTGATCCGGATGGCTCCCTCGAAGCCGGTGAGCCGCAGGATGCGCATCGTCTTCCCCGTGGCAGCCTTTCTGGCTACCGCGTTTGCGGCTCCGGCATCGATTCCGCTATTGGGAATGCTCTTCTTCGGAAACCTCTTGAAGGAAAGCGGAGTGACAGAACGTTTGGCGGTGACAGCGAGAGGAGCTTTCGTCGACGTAATCACCATCTTGCTCGGTCTCACAGTGGGGACTTCCACCGACGCCACGAGGTTCCTCACACCTGAATCAATAAAGATCTTCGCGCTGGGCGCATTTGCATTCGCTGTGGCCACTGCCACTGGAGTGCTCTTCGCGAAAGGCATGAACCTCGTTTTCAAGGAGAAGATAAATCCTATCATCGGTGCGGCTGGAGTCTCGGCCGTGCCCGATTCGGCTAGGGTGTGTCAGATGGTGGGGGCCAAGGAGGACCCTCACAATTTCCTGATAATGCACGCTATGGCACCCAACGTGGCAGGCGTGATTGGATCGGCGGTGGCGGCAGGGGTGCTGCTCGCCACTCTTGGGGGATGAGGAGAAGAACCATGCACGATTCAGATCCAGCGATCCTGGTCATCAATCCGGGATCTACATCGACAAAGATTGCGGTTTTCCGGGGCGCATCGAGAATCCTCGGAGGTCAGGTACACCACAGTACCGAGGAACTGACCGCCTACATCAAAATCGCGGATCAGCACGACTTCAGAAAGAGAGTCATTCTCGATTTTCTGTTGGACAACGGGTTCGAGTTTCGAACGCTGTCGGCAGTGGTTGGGAGGGGCGGAATGTTGGCACCGATGGCATCGGGTACTTATACGGTCACGGATGAAATGGTGGAGTTCTTGCGGGAGAATCCCACCGAGCACGCTTCGAACCTAGGCGCCATCCTAGCCTGGGAGGTGGCGTCGATCGTCGGCTGCCGTTCCTTCGTCGTGGACCCCATAGTAGTCGATGAGTTGGACGATGTGGCCCGCGTGACCGGCATCCCCGAGATTCACCGCAGGAGCATCTTCCACGCGCTAAACCACAAAGCTGTGGCACGGGAGGCTGCGCGCAAATTGGGTCGACCTTACGAGGATACTCGCCTGGTAGTGGCTCATCTTGGAGGCGGCATCTCTGTTGCCGCGCACCGTTGCGGCCGAGTGGTGGATGTAAACAACGCGCTCAACGGTGACGGACCAATGGGGCCCGAGCGCGCGGGATCGTTGCCCGCTTGGCAACTCATCGAATTGACTCTTTCGGGCACGTACGATCGGGAGAAGCTGAGAGCGATGGTTACGGGCCGCGGCGGTCTGGTGGCTCATCTGGAAACAAACGACGTTCGCGAGGCGAGGCGGCGCGCATTGGAGGGCGATTCAGAGGCTGACCTGGTTTACCGTGCGATGGCGTACCAGACGGCCAAAGAGATTGGTGCTATGGCTGTCGTGCTTGAAGGCAAGATCGACGCGATCGTTCTCACTGGGGGCATCGCCCATGACCAATCGTTCATAGATCTCATCACGCAAAGGGTGTCCTTTCTCGCGCAGGTGATCGTATTCCCGGGAGAGGATGAGATGGCCTCGCTCGCAAATGGGGCTTTGCGTGTGCTGAAGAGTGAAGAAACGGAAAAAACATGGAGGCCGCCATGCACGCGGACATTAGTAGTCTCCTGAGCGGACGCAGGGAGAAAATCATAGCGGCGGAAATACGGGGGTTGAGAGAGCTTCATGCTCCTCACTATGAGGACATCGATCTCAATGAGCTCCAGCTGCGTGCTATACGTGTCGTGGAGTTTTTCCTGGCTTCGCTGACCGCCGGTCCAGCATCGTTTGTCGAGTACCTTCAGTCGGTAGCGCAGGAGCGTTTTCGAGAGGGTTTTTTCCTGGAGGAGATCCAGTCAGCCCTCAACATTCTGGGAGAAGAGGTCTGGAAAATCGTGGCCGAAGAGGCGCCCGTGGACAACCGCGTGGAATACCTGGGTCAGGTGAGCTCCACGATTGGAGCGGCGAAAGACCAACTTGCCCAGATATACACTGAGAAGTTCAGGAGAGCCGAGTCCCGCGCCGCTGCATTGCAGGGTCAGTTGGACCAGCTCTTCGTAGGCACGGTGTCGGGACCGGATATCGATGATGGTGTTTGACCAATCAAGCTCAATCTTCGGTGTGATGCCCGCGACTACCCACAATCCTGGCTTGAAGCGACCCGCCACGTCACCGTGTCTGTCGCAGGACTAGCGCGGTGCGACATGGCATGTAGATGTGGATTTTGTGCCTGAGTGTGTCGCCCTCTTTGACAGGTGTCGCGAGATATTGCCCGTCAGCCTGAATGCGACATTGCCCCCCAAACCGCGTCTCGTCGGTATCCAGCACGTGGACGTACTCCCCCGGAATCGTCTCCACGGCGAAGTCCACCACAGAAGTGCAGGGGTGAAAGTTGAAGAAGAAGTAGTAGTCGCCGCGGGAGAATGCCAGGATCTTCGAATCGTTGTCGAGGAGTAGGCGCATCGGACGCGTCCCTGCCAGCGACTCCATCAGCCCCGGTAACCTCGTCATACATCTGTCGAATTCTGCCAAGAAGCTGTAACGCAATTCGGGGTTGTCCTTCAAAGACCACTGCCGACGAGCATAGTGATAAGACCAACCATTCCCTTCTCGCGGGAAATCGACCCACTCCGGGTGCCCGAACTCGTTGCCGATGAAGTTGAGATAGCCATGTCCCGCGGTACCGAGTGTTGCGAGCCTGGCCATCTTGTGAATCGCCATTCCGCGTTCGACCATTAGGTTCTCTGCACTATCGTGCATTGCCCCGTACATCTCCGCTCCGGCAAGCGAGAAGATCAACGTCTTTCCACCGACCAGCGCCTGGTCGTGGCACTCTACGTAGCTAATCGTCCTTTCGTCGGCGCGGCGGTTCGTCAGCTCGGTCCAGAGATATCCCATGTCCCAGTCTTCGTCCGGCACGTCATTGACCAGCTTGAACCAGCAATCAGTCACCCCCATAGCTAGCCGGTAGTCGAATCCGCACCCGCCCTCACTGACCTGTGCCGCCAGGCCGGGCATCCCGCTCACGTCCTCTGCAATTGTCACAGCCTCAGGGTACAAACCATGGATGAGAGTATTCGCGAGTGTGAGGTAGGTGAGCGCATCTTCATCAACGGAATCGTCGAAGTAGGGAGCGTAGTTGTCGAAGGTCTTTCCCAACCCACGGTGCAGGTAGAGCATGCTGGTGATCCCATCGAGCCGGAACCCGTCGACACGGTACTCATCCAGCCAGAAACGGCAGTTCGACAGCAGAAAGTGCAATACCTGAATCTTGCCGTAGTCGAAGCAGCGGGAGTCCCAGGCTATGTGGTTCCCCCTGTCTCCTGCGTGGAAGTATTGAGTCAGTGTACCGTCGAAGCGTGAGAGCCCCTCTACCTCGTTCTTGATCGCATGGGAGTGGATGAGATCGATGATTACCGCCAAGCCGGCGCCGTGTGCCTCATCAACCAGCGACTTGAATTCCTCCGGAGTCCCGAACCTCGACGACGCCGCGAAGAAACTGGATACGTGATAGCCGAAAGAGGCATAGTAGGGATGCTCCATAACCGCCATCAGCTGCAGCGTGTTGTACCCGGCGTCAACGATTCGGGGGAGAATCTCATCGCGGAACTCGACGTAGGTGCCAACGCCGCACCGCTCCAAAGCCATTCCGACATGCGCCTCGTAGATCATTGGAAACGGAGCGCGACCCGGACGTTCGTGCGCCCACTCAAACGGCTGCTGCGGGCTCCACACCTGCGCGTTGAAGATCTTGGTTTCCTCATCCTGGACAACGCGTCTCGCGTATGCGGGAATCCGATCACCCCGCCCCCCCGGCCAGTGGACACTCAACCGATAGAGGTCACCATGGCTCAGCATCTCTTGGTCAAGATCGATCTGCCAGGTTCCCTCGTCGTTTATTCGCTCTAGCGCGTACTGCGCCTGGTCCGTCCAATCTGAAAAGGGACCGACCAAAAAAACCGCATCGGCAGCGGGAGCCCACTCACGAAACGTCCATCCGCCGGCGTGCCTGTGCAGCCCGAAGTACTCGTGCCCCGAGGCGAAGTCGCACAGACTCATGCCTCCGACAGTCAGTCTTCGTTCTGTTTCGAGAGCCCGTTTCTGGCGCCGCAGAAGAACGTCGCTATATGGATCTAAGAATGGATCGTCTTCGAGTGTCGCGATCGGATCAGCCCCGGGTGACACTGAACCCCCTAGACAAGGTCAGAACAGACCCACGATGGGTCGGTTCAACATCGCCTCATATACGTCGATATAGTGCCTGGCTGTCACCGAGTGGTTGAAGGTCGCCGCCCCCTCCGTCATGACCCGCTTCACCTGTGTTTCTTTGTCGGCGGTTGGGAGTCGATAGAAGGCAACTGCCTGATCGATAGCCCATGAGAATCCCACGGAATCGTAGTATTCGAAAACGAAACCGTTGCCTGCATGCCTGTCCGGAGCGAGGTGAGAGATTGTGTCGTGCAAACCGCCTGTATCGCGAACGATAGGGAGTGATCCATAGATCGTCCCGATCATCTGTGGCAGCCCGCAAGGCTCGAATAGCGACGGCATCAAAACGAAATCGGAGGCAGCGTACGCCAGCCTCGACAACTCCTCCGTAAAGTCGCAGACGGCCACCCGTCCGTGGAGGTTGTGGAACCTGCAGATCTCGTGAAAATGTATTTGGTACGCCCCGTTCGCCACGAATACCACCTGGAGTCCATCCTCCCAGTAGCGAGAAACGACCGAGTACAAGACCTCCGTCATCAGTTGGCACCCCTTCTGCACCGGGTCCAGCCTGGACGGCCAGAACAGCAGCGGCGCATCAGCCCGAGTCTCGAGCCCGATCTTTTCCTGAAGGGAGCGTTTGTTCTTGGCCTTGCCCTCAACGTGATCCTCCGCCGAGTAGCGCACCGCGATCGACGGATCCGTGTGTGGGTTGAACGTAGGATCTGGAGCGTTCGTTATCCCCTGAGCGCACCCCGCTGCTCTCTTGTTGGCGATCTCGCTCCTGATCTGGGGCGGAATGTAGTCGTGGAAGCCCTCGGCGATCTCATCGAGAAATGTGGGGCTGACTGTATTGATGAAGTGGGCGGCGAAGACTCCGCTCGTCAGGAGATCAACCGGGTTTGTAGACCGGATTTCCTCGTATTGACCGGGCGCATGTGTGTAGTAGAGAAATGGCCAGAACTCTGCAGCGTCGATACCATGGTTCTCGATCTCCTCCAGACACATCTCCTTGGTGTGGATGTTATGCACGGTGTAGAGACACGGGATATTCAACCGCCTCGCCGCCGCCGGAATGAGACCTGTCATCCAGTCGTTGCAGTGTATGAGCTGTGGATTGATACTGGGTATGATGTTGTTGATCACCTCTCGTTGAAAGGCGAGCGCAACCTGCGCGTTTTCCGCATGGTAGTTGCTGTACACCTCATTGCAGTAATAGAACGCCCTGTCTTCGGCAAGGTGAACGCGGGAGTCCGGGAACTTGGTTTTGTAGATTCTCAGCTCTTCGCTCAGGAACCTGCCGACATCGATATGGAAAAGGCGGCGGTAGTTCGGGATGGTGACGTGTACATCTGCGCCGAGGTCAAAGAGGGCGGAGACAAGCGACGCTGATACGTCAGCGAGACCGCCGGCCTTCGCTTTCATTGTGTTGGCCATGTTCCCCATGCCCTCCGGCAGATATGTTATCTCCGGAGTGACGATGAGAATTCGGGGGTTCTTCCTTTCCACAGATCCAAATCCCCCTAAGACCGTCCATCGTTGTTTGCCCAGGTTACGTAGCCGGGCATAGCCGCCCGCCATGCCTTCCCGCTGGGTAACACGCGTGCCGTCAATCCAAGTCGACCAGCCTGTGAGCACAAGAGTTCGCCGCCGTACAGGTATCGCCCGCCATCCAGATCCTTCTCGACCTTCATGTCCCTGGTATG
>CAZDDA010000070.1:0-9605 GCA_964504085.1 uncultured Thermotogae bacterium
AGGGAATTGGCATCCTGTCCTATCTGTTGATAGTACTGCTGGTACTGGTTGAACAAGTTTGTCGTGGCTTGCCCCAGGATCTCCCGAGAGATCCGCGTATCGTTCACTGTGGCAGCCAGTGTTGCTCCTTCCTCGCCCGCCGAGGATCGGTCGAATACTCCAGCCTGATTGAGGCCAAGAAGCCCCACTCCACCGACGACGAAGGATATCACTACCACCCAGATGATCAGGTTCTTACGACGTCTTATAAAGTGATGCATCGAACGTGGTCACTCCTTAGAATGGCGATCGGATTTTCAACCTATAGTAGCGAGGATCGCGTCCGCGGACAAGGATGCGGTCGCCTGCACCGTATCGACAAGAGGGCTGTGATTCAGAACGGCTCTTCTACTGAGCTGAAGATGGGATGGCGCATGCGGACCCAAAAGTGGATTGCGGTCTTCTCCTGTTCCTCAATAAGAATGTTGGAGAATCCAGGGAAGAAGTAAAGATCCACGCCGCTTGCCGCGAGATATCCGCGGGCGATAGCGATTGCTTTTACCGCCTGGTTCACAGCACGTGGTCCAATGGCCTGTAGCTGTGCCTCTCCTCGCTCGCGGATGCCGTTGGCAATTGCCCCCGCCGTTGCCCCGGGGTTTGATGTGGATGAAACCTTCAACATGTCCATTCTTCTCCTGTGAACTGTCTATCATTTCGCGTTCTCTGTGAACTGAGTCTGGCGAATAACGTTTACTTTGATCTCTCCGGGATAGCTCAACTCTTCCTCAATGGCACGGGCGATATCGTAGGCCAATTTTGATGCCACCTCATCGCTTGCTCGCTCGGGTTGTACCATGACCCTCACCTCGCGGCCGGCTTGCAGGGCATATGCCTCCTGTACCGCAGGGAAAGAACGGCACAATTCCTCCAGATCCTGGAGGCGCTGGATGTAACGTTCGAACGTCTCCTGTCGCGCACCTGGCCTTGCCGCCGATAGGGTGTCTGCAGTTTGGATGAGGAGAGCAAGAACTTCTTTGGGTTCCACGTCTTCATGGTGAGCCGCGATGGCGTGGACTACCTCCGAGGACTCTCCGTAGCGACGAGCAAGATCTGCACCGATCAGGGCGTGCGGGCCATCTACCTCGTGATCTACCGCCTTGCCGATATCGTGCAAAAGTCCAGCACGTTTTGCACTCACCGTGTCAATGCCAAGCTCATCGGCAAGCATCCTGGCGATCCAGCTCACCTCGAGTGAGTGGGAAAGCTGGTTTTGCCCATAACTGGTTCGATAGCGCAAACGGCCGAGAAGCACAGTCAGTTCTGGGTGGAGATCGATTCCCATATCGAACGCTGCCTTTTTCCCTTCCTCCTTGATCTGCTCTGCCAAGCGAGCTTTGGCTCGCTGAACCTTCTCCTCGATCTGGGCTGGATGAATCCGGCCGTCTTCGAGCAACCGCGCAAGGGCAATCCGCGCCACTTCGCGCCGCAGGGGGTGAAAACAGGAAAGAACTACCATCTCCGGTGTATCGTCGACGAGGAGATCCACACCGGTTAACGCCTCAAAAGTCTTGATGTTTCGACCTTCGCGGCCGATGATCCGCCCTTTGAACTCCTCAGAAGGTAGAGGAACGGAACTCACTACGTTCTCCTCAACGTACTCAGCGGCATAGCGCTGAACGGCAGTGGCTACCACCCGTGCCGCCCGCTGTTCTGCCTCCTCCTTTGTCCGTCGTTCCACCTCCTCAACCTTGCGCGAGAAGAAGCGTTGCGATTCCGCCTCGACCAACTTCATTAAGTGTTCCTGAGCCTGTTGCTGACTCCAACCGGCGATCCGCTCCAGGTGGGCCTTACTCTCGGAGGTTATTCGCGTTCCAACCTCTTTTAGACGCTCCAACTCTTCTTCATCCTTGCGTAGCGAGTCCTCGATTTTCTCCAGGTAGGTCGACTTTTTCCCCAAGCGGTCCTCTCGACGAAGGATCCTTTCCTCCATGCGAGTCAATTCCTCTTCACGCCGTTTCGAGCGCTTTTCAAGCTCCTCGCGGAGCTCCTGGATCTGCTGTCGCGCTTCGAGAAGCTTCTCCTTTTTCAGCTGTTCGGCTTCTTCTTGAGCCACAGCGAGAAGCTTTGCCACCTTCTTATTTCGAGAGATGCTGCCCAAGAGATAGCCAAGCGCGCCGGCAGCCACAAGGCTAACCCCTATCCCGATATATCCTAACATTTGCAAGTCACTTCCCTTCCTTCAGGGACTTCACACAAAGGTTACATTGCCTATTATACTCTTTTTCGTCTCTCCACACGCAGGGCTGCAGGAAGAAAGAGAAGACTGAATACGAGTGTGAACCCAATTCCAAGGAGAGCGGATACCCCCAACAGCCGTAGGCCGGGGGTGCGGGCAAGCAATAGGCTCCCGAAGACAAGCATCGTCGTCAAAGACGTGACGATCACCGCTACCGCCGTCATTTTCCCTCCCCTTTCAATGGCGCCCTCCGAGTTGATCGTTCTTTCCTCGGTGTATCGGTGCAGGATATGAATTCCGTTGTCAACACCGATTCCGATTAGAAGCGGTGAAATCGTGATATTTATGAAGTTGAAGTCAATCTGCAGAAGCTTCATCCCTCCGAGCATCCACAAATAACCTAGGACGAGTGGCGTGGAGGCAAGTAGAGCTCGAAGCCCTCCTCTCAAGGTGGCCAACAGAATCAGGATGATCAAGGCCGCTGCTAGAAGTGTGGAGATGAAGAAATCCCGTTTCATATAAACTTCCAATTGCTTGCCCACAAGAGGCATGCCGAAATACTTATTGGAAATCGACGCCGCGAACTCGTCAAACTTGCGTAGGTTTTCCCCTTCGTAGACCTCCTCGCTCACCCGAGCGTGAATGACGTACTCGCCGGCGGAGGTGAGGTAGCTGGAGCGGATTCCCTCCGGGAGACCCTGGAGGACATCCTTTAACAGTGCATGGAGCGGAGGGAGTTCGCGAATTTGAAGAAGGTTCTGGTCGAGATTCTGGAGAGCCACTTGGAGATCGACAATTCGCGTGCGAGCTGCATTGACATCCAGGCGTCTTACTTCGCTTTGGATGGTTCGTAGTTGTCGCTGAAGTTCACTACAGGCCAGGGGGATCTCTACTTGTCCATTCAGTGCGGCGCCGTACTGCAAAAGGCCGAATTGCGTGAGCAAGTTGCGGATTTGAGCAAGAACGGAAGAGCGATTGGCCAGGCTACGCTCGAATAGACCGAGTTGCTCAATGTAGGAGGTGATGTTCAGGCTGTTTAGAATCCGTTGCTGGTCAGAGAGATTGACCGGAAGAAGATCTTGTGGGGACTGCACTTCTTCGACCAGGCTGTTCTGTCGTAGGCGCTCCACCACTTCTGAGAGCTCTTCCTCCGACGGCTCGAAAAACGTGAAATAGTTCCCGATTCGAGTTGGGCTGGCACCAAATTGAGTGAGGATTTCATTGTACACATCCTGGCTGGGCACAGACGGAACCATATCAGCGCTCGAGAACACAAACGATATTCGAGCCGCCTGAAACGCAACGAAAAAAGTCAGAATAAGAACGATGGCGAAGATGACCCTCCCTTTCTCGGTTACGAAACGGAAGAATGGGGAAAGGTGCGGGGCGTAGTTTGTCACGCGTTCCCGGTGATGGAAGCGGAATAGATAGTGCGCTAGAGTGATCAGTACGGGGAGGAGGAAGATGGTTGCCAGGAAGGCGACGAGCACCCCGACGCCGGTAATTGCACCCACCTCAAACAGGGCTCGTGAGCGAGCGGAAAGGAGCCCCAGGAAGACAAACGCTGTAGTGACGGCAGCCAAGAACGAAGCCTTGCCTTTGCGCAACACCGCGGTGTATAGCGCTCGATTGAGGGAACGTCCTTTGGACCGCTCCTCGGCATAGCGGGAGATGAAGTGAATACCGTAGTCAATCCCCAACCCGAGCACCAGCGCCGGGAGAAACGAAGTGATTAGGTTGAACCCGCCAACGGCAAACTTCGCCCAGGCCATCGTCAGTACCAGGCTGACCAGAAGAGGGATTATGGCGATAACGCTGTAGAAAATGGACCCAAAGGCAATGTAGAAGATCACAAGCACACCGACTGACGCGATGATCGTTGTTCGCCGCATGTCCGCGTTGATGACCGCGTTGGTTTCGGTATTGTTGGCGTATGTTCCGGTAACTCCGACATGAACTCCTAACCCATCCAAGTCAACTTGATCCAGGTCATCTGCTAGAACCTCCATTACTCGGCTGCAGTAGGCGACTCCACGCTGGGAGGGGTACCGCGGCCGGACCGTCATTAAGAGCCTGGTGCGATCGCGCGAGAAGGTGCCTTCCGGAGCCCGAGATACCTTGCCTTCGGCAGGAGTGAAGATCTCGGAGAGCGCCGATACGGCGTCTGTTACATCCGACAGGGTTTCAACTCCATCAATCGCACCCAGAACGGCTTCGTTGAAAGCGATCATCTCGGCGAGGGTTGCCTCGGTGGAGGCCACATCCGCCGTGGCTGCGCTGCTCAGACCACCGGATAGAGCTTCCTCGATCGTTCCTCCTACTTGGCGATAAACCTCACCGAGGTCCCCGGTAGTGGGGAGGAGTGACAGGGATCCATCAGCGATCGATCGGCGCGCAAGGGCGATGCTCGACTCGATGCGAGCGAGCTGCGTTGCGTCAAGCGTGTATAGAAGGAGGTACTGGTCCGGGATCTTGGGCGACGTGTCAAGAAGGTAGACGACTTCCAGGAATTCGGGGTTGTCCCGCAAAACTGCTGCGATTGCTTCTGCCGCCTCAAGGAGAAGGTGCTTCCGCTCCTCATATGACCTGTCTTCGGTTTCCAGTAGTTCTAGAAGGAGGGCGAGGTAGTCCGTTTGAGCAAGATATTCCTCGCTGTCGCGGTACTCATCGATCAGTGGGTCGTCCTGGGGTAGCAAATCAAAATAGGAACTGCGAATAGGAAACTCACGTACGTAGTATACCGCCACGGCAGTGAGGGCAAGAACAAGCAATAGAACCCACCATGCGTAGTAGCGACTGATGCGGAACAGGCCCCAGAAAACCTTGTCTTTGGCTGGTCTCATACTCGACGTCAAGAGCCGATTAGTCCTTCTCTTCGGATGGGCTGGTCACTTCGATGGCATAGTTGATCAATTTTGCGGTCAAGCGAACGTTTTGCCCACCCTTCCCGATGGCAAGAGATAGTTCGTCGTCCGGAACGATGACCTTGGCGCTGCGAGACTCTTCGTCAAGCTCAACAGAAATAACCGATGCCGGTTCCAGGCTGTTGCGAAGGAGCTGTTCCACTTCGTCACTCCAGCGGATGAGATCGATCTTCTCCCCGTACAGCTCCCGCGTGACAACCCTCACACGTGCACCGCCTGCTCCCACACAGGTCCCCACCGGATCAACATTTGGATCAAGCGACTCGACAGCGACCTTGCTGCGGCGCCCGGGTTCGCGGGCAATTTGTCGCACCACGAGTATCCCCTCATCAAGCTCGGGAACTTCCATCCGGAGAAGTTGGTGAACGAACTCTGGATGGGCACGGGAGAGCAGAATACGAGGATCACCTTGTGTCTGTTCCACGCTGACCAAGTAGGTACGCAAACGCTGTCCGGCATGGTAGCGTTCGCCAGGGATTCTCTCCACATCGGGCAGTAGGGCCTCAGCTTCACCTAGGTTCACCCAAACATCCTTGCCTTCGAAGCGATGAATCGAACCGCTAATAATCTCGCCGACACGGTGAATGAACAGCCCATATACGATCTCGCGCCGCTTGGTCGTGATCTCATGCCGAATTGCCTCCTCGGCCTTCTTGGTGGCGATTCGACCAAACTTCGCCAACTCAATCCGTTTTCCATTGATCAGGATATCACCGGAGTTGGGGTCGATCTCCACCTCCACAGGGACCTCGGTGTGGTACTCCTCTTGGTATGCCACTGCAAGGCCGGCGCGGATCGCCTCGTAGAGATCCTCTCGCGCGATCCCCTTCTCCTTTGCCATCTCTTCAAGGGCTTCGATGAATTCAATGTTCATGTCGAAACAAAAATCTCTCCCCGAGCTTTTCTCCTTATGTAATGCAAGTGGAAAATGATCTGAGGATCTTCACGATCACACTTTGCACTCGTCACGCCAACGAGTGCGAGCGAGGCTCACGAAGGCCTTTCGTCAAGGCGCCTCCCCAAATCGTCTTCCCTTACTTGCACGCTCTTTAGTATTATACTGCAAGCCTGTACGAGCGAACAAATCACTAGGGGAAAGCAATGGAGAGAATAGAGCTCACCGTAGATGATGGGGACGTTGGTCTTCGCCTGGATCGCTACCTCTCCGGGAAGATGCCGGAGAGGTCTCGCAGTGAGATCCAACGCGCGATACGCGCGGGGCACGTCACGATTGGTGGGTTGACGACTCGCCAGTCTTCACGCCGACTTCGGCCGGGAGAACAAATCCTATTGGAGACTGCGATCCAGCCGCTGCTCACGCCTGCGCGGATGGACTTGGCGATTCTGTACGAGGATGAGCAGATCGTCGTTGTGAACAAGCCGGTGGATCTGGTCGTTCATCCGGGAGCCGGCCAAAGCGGCACGACCCTTGTGGAAGGACTTCTTGTGGATCGGGACCTTCCGTCGGGAGATGATCCGGCTCGCCCGGGGATCGTACATCGATTGGATAAGGCAACAAGCGGTGTGATCGTTGTGGCTAAGATTCCTTGTGCTCTTGAATCTCTCAAGATCCAGTTCGCCGAGCAGCGGGTCAGCAAGCTTTACCTGGCTGTAGTTGAGGGAGCGATTGCTGAGGAGGAAGGTTTGATCGATGCACCGATCGGGCGAGACCCCGCCTGCCCCACCCGAATGGCAATCCATTCGCAGGGACGTGTTGCGTTGTCAGAGTTCCGCGTGCTGGCTCGAGATGATGCAACAACCCTTCTTCTTGTCTCTCCACGCACCGGCCGAACGCACCAAATCCGCGTTCACCTCCACTACATCGGCCATCCCGTTGTGGGCGACCCCCTGTTTGGTCGAGAAGGCGAACGGCTGATGCTACATGCCTGGCGAATCGGATTCACCCATCCGACGCAGGGGGAACCGATCCGCTTTGAAGCGCCGGTCCCGCCGGAGTTCCCGAAGTATCCTTACCAAGAGATCCCGTGGCCCGAATTGCAGAACGCAAGTAGTCCAGCGCAGATAGATAGCTGACACCAATTGCCGTGTAGAGAAACCACACTTGGTACGGATGGACGGCGTGAGGAAGGGGCAGCAACAAGAAAACCATGGCGGCGAAAGTGAGAATGGCCGCGAGTTTTCCCGGTCCGCGCGCTCCCTGGACAATCCGCGCACGGATACGAAGACAGAGCGCGCCGATGCCCAATCCCAACTGTGGAACAACAAACAGAATCAGTGCAAGAAGGGATACCTCGCCCAAAACGACGAGGGAAACAAACAGCGAAAGGTAGAGTATCTTGTCCACGGCAGGATCGAGCGCTTTCCCCCAAGTCGTAACTTCCCCGCGTCTTCGGGCCACCATTCCATCGAGGACGTCTCCGAAACTGGCGAGCAGGAACAGCCCGAGTGATACCGCACGTTGATTAAGGAAGAGGAGAACAACAATCGGCGGAATCAGTACCCCCCGGGCTAGTGTGATTCTGTTGGCAAGAGACATGGTTGTTCTATCTTATTGCTCCGGATGAGGTTGGGCAACTTCTCAGTCTTTTCTCATCATCCTCCAGGGCCAGCTCCTTCATGCTCATCTTGCACGAGACAACTCCGTGCCTTGACAGCCGAAACCGGGAGTAGTAAACTATTTGTTTACCGCGGCGAAAGCCGCGTTATGGTCCTTGACAAGTGAATAGAGTGTGTGTCACACAAGCGAAGTAAGGGCAGATGGTGGACACCTTGGCAGTTGGAAGCGATGAAGGACGTGGCTAGCTGCGATAAGCCTCGGGGAGCCGCTAAGCAGGCTTTGATCCGGGGATGTCCGAATGGGAGTGCCCACTAGGGTGAAGCCCTAGTAGAGCGTACTGAAACCTTAGTAGGTACGTTCGGCGAACCCGGCGAAGTGAAACATCTCAGTAACCGGAGGAAAAGAAATCAATCGAGATTCCCTGAGTAGTGGCGAGCGAAACGGGAAGAGCCCAAACCGTAGGAGTGTAAGGCTGCATCCGTTGCTCCTGTGGGGTTGTAAGTCAATGCCGTCCCACCGATGCAGGGGTGGGCAGGGTCAAAGGTGAGATCTAGTCGAACGGTCCGTAAAGTCACTGGAAAGGACGACCGCAGAGGGTGATAGTCCCGTAGACGAAAGGTCAAGCTACCCTGGGCACTGACTTGAGTAGCGTCGGACACGAGAAATCCGGCGTGAATCTGGGAGGACCACCTCCTAAGGCTAAATATTACCAACTGACCGATAGTGAACTAGTACCGTGAGGGAAAGGTGAAAAGCACCCCGGGAGGGGAGTGAAATAGAACTTGAAACCATTTGCCTACAGACAGTGGGAGCACCCATAACTGTTCACCTTCGGGTGAACGACCAAACAGGGTGTGACCGCATGCCTTTTGCAGTATGAGCCGGCGAGTTACGTTATGTGGCAAGGTTAAGCCGAGTGAGGTGTAGCCGTAGCGAAAGCGAGTCTGAATAGGGCGCAAGTCACATGATGTAGACCCGAAGCCAGGTGATCTAGCCATGGGCAGGGTGAAGTATACTTGATCGTATATGAAGGCCCGAACCCACTAGCGTTGAAAAGCTAGGGGATGACCTGTGGTTAGGGGCGAAAAACCAATCGAACCTGGTGATATCTGGCTCTCCCCGAAATAGCTTTAGGGCTAGCCTCGTGTTATAGACAGTCGGGGGTAGAGCACTGATCGGGGAAGGGGGGAAACCCTCGACCCTAGACAAACTCCGAATACCGACTGCTCGTTTCACGGGAGTCAGAACGCGGGGGATAATCTCCGCGCTCGAGAGGGAAACAGCCCATGACCGCCAGCTAAGGTCCCAAAATCCAAGCTAAGTGGGAAAGGATGTATTGTTGCCGAAACAGCTGGGAGGTTGGCTTAGAAGCAGCCATCCTTCAAAGAGTGCGTAATAGCTCACCAGTCTAGCGGCGACGCGCCGAAAATTTAACGGGGCTAAGCTTGGTACCGAAGCTGCGGGATTGTCACTTAAAAGTGGCGATCGGTAGGGGAGCATTCCGTTAACGGCTGAAGCTGGACTGTAAGGTCCGGTGGACGAGACGGAAGAGAGAATGCCGGCATGAGTAGCGCGAGCAATGTGAGAATCGTTGCCACCGAATGCCTAAGGTTTCCTGGGGAAGGCTCATCCACCCAGGGTTAGGCGGACCCTTAGTCGAACCCGAAAGGGATAGGCGATGGACAGCAGGTTAATATTCCTGCGCCTCTACCCTTGCGTTTGAGCGAAGGGGGGACCCCGAAGGTTCCACTCCGCGCGCGGACGGAAGTGCGCGTCCAAGCACCAAGATAGGGGGAATAGGCAAATCCGTTCCCCCGCTTACGTCGAGGTGTGATGGCGAGCCCGCTTTAGGGCGAAGGGAGACGGAATCATCGGGCAAGAAAAGCCTCTAGTGAGCAAGGAAGAGTCCGTACCACAAACCGACACAGGTAGGCGAGTAGAGAATACT
>CAZDDA010000071.1:0-9591 GCA_964504085.1 uncultured Thermotogae bacterium
ACGCAATCACTTTGGCCAACAGTGAATCATAGTACGGGGAGACCTCCATCCCGCTATAGAGGTGTGTATCAAGGCGAACCCCATTTCCACTCGGGAGCTCGTCGATCTCAATTTGCCCACAGGAGGGGAGAAACCCGCACGTGGGATCTTCGGCATTGATTCGGCACTCGATGGCATGGCCACGAGGATGCAGCGCTTCCTGGGGAGTTTCGAGCGCACCGCTGCGGGCGAGGCAGATCTGTTCTTTGACGAGGTTGAGGCCGACGATCACTTCGCTCACCGGATGCTCGACCTGAATCCGAGCATTCATCTCGATGAAGTAGAAACTGCCATCGTTATCCAAGACGAACTCCACGGTACCGGCATTCTGGTAACCAAGGGCATGGGCGGCAGCAAGGGCGGTCTGATGAAGGCTCTTGCGCAGGGTCTCATCGAGGTGTGGTGCAGGTGCTTCTTCGATCAGCTTTTGGTGGCGTCGTTGGATGGAGCACTCCCGCTCTCCCAGATGGATGGCCCGTCCGGTGCGATCGGCGAGTATCTGCACCTCGATGTGACGGGGGTTGGTCACGGCCCGTTCCAGATAGAGGCTCGGATCTCCGCAGGCCCGGTCGGCTTCGGCTCTGGCAGCAACAACAGCTTCATTCAGCCCGTCGGCGGACTTCACCGGGCGCATTCCGCGTCCTCCTCCACCGAAGACGGCCTTCACGAAGAGAGGATAGCCAATCTGCTCCGCTGCAGAACACAGATCCCGCTCGTCGGCCGGAACGGCAGCGCCGGGGAGGATTGGAACTCCAGCCGATGCCACTTTCTCGCGAGCGGCAAGTTTGTTCCCTACCAGCTTCATCACACGGCTATCCGGGCCAATGAACACCAACCCGTGCTCTTCACAGACTTCCACAAAGTGTGGGTTTTCAGCGAGGAATCCATAGCCGGGGTGGACGGCTTCGGCTTTGGCCACCTCTGCCACGCTGATCAGTGCCGGGATATTGAGATAGCTCCTTGTTGGGTCAGCCGGTCCGATGCACAGGGTTTCACTGGCAAGCCCGAGATAGGGCATGTTCGCATCCGCCTCGGAATACACAGCCACCGACTCGAGCGACAACTCGCGACAGGCCTCGATAACTCGTAGTGCAATCTCTCCACGGTTGGCGACAAGAACCTTGTGAAACGTCACGGTCTCTCAAACAAGAACAGGGGCTGGCCGTACTGCACTGTCTCGCCGTCTTCGACTAGGGTCTGTCGCAGTCGGCCGGCGCTCTCGGCCTTGATCTCGTTCATCACCTTCATCGCCTCGATGATGCACAGGGTGTCTCCTGGGTCAACCTGCGCTCCTTCCGCGACGAATGGCTCCGCGTCCGGGGACGAGCGACGGTAGAAGGTTCCCACCAGTGGAGCGGAAACGGTAATAGTCCCCGCTTCCTGGTTGCGCAAGCTGCTGGCTGACGGTGGGGCTTCACCCTGTACAATAACGCCCCCCTCTTGCCGAACGGTAATCCGTTGCTCTCCTTCCCACAGAGTGATTTCGCTCAAGCCCTCCTTCTTCAGCAGCTTGACGATCTCTCTCAGTTTGTCGAGATCCACGGCCAACCCTCCTTGGCTTGCGCGAGCATTTTAACTGAAAACCCATCGCTTGCCCACTGCAGGTCCGCACTCTGTTGCAATTCAGACAAGGTCCCCTATAATGGGAATGTTCGTGAGGTGAACCTGATTGTGTCAATCGGCGCACAGATTGCGCTACTGATCTTCTTGGTTGTCTGTTCAGCCTACTTTTCGAGTGCGGAAACCGCGATCACCTCAATTGCTGGGGGCCGTTTGCAGTATCTGATCAACACGCATAAGAGGAAACGCCGCGGCTTGACGCTTCTCCTTGAGGAACCCAATGAACCGATTACTGCCCTGCTTTTGCTGAACAACCTGACAAACGTTGGCGCAAGTTCATTGATGACTCTGCTTGCCCTCAGACTTCTTCAGGGTCTTCCCAGTTATCAGGCCGGTCTATTGGCAACCGGGGTGATGACGATATCTCTTCTCATCTTCGGGGAGATTACGCCGAAGAACTTCGCCAAGCACAACGCCGAGCGGTTCACTCTGGCAACGATCAATCAAATCTATGCCTTCACCCGCCTTCTGCGTCCGGTGATTTTCGTCTTCCGTCGAATTGCGTATGGCCTTCTCCGCTTCTTCGGGATCGATCTATTGCAGAAGGAGCCTCTCGAGGTGAGCGATGAGCAAATTGAGACTCTGATCGACGCCAGCGAAGAAAGCGGCCTTCTTGATGCAGAGGATGGGGAGATGATCCGACGCATCCTGGACTTCGATGAGATGACGGCCGAGCAAGTCATGATTCCCAGGACCGAGGTTCAGTCGATCGAGGTGAGGACATCTCCAGGGAAGGCCCGGGAACTGGCGGCGGGGGATGGGCACTCTCGCTTTCCGGTCTATGACCGGGTTCCGGACAACGTCGTCGGCACCCTCTACGCCAAGGATTTGCTCGCTCAGATTGACCACTCTTCTACCACGCTTCATCGGTTGTTGCGCCCGGCCTACTACACCCCGACGACGAAGCCGATTAACGTGTTGCTGCGCGAGTTTCAGCGGGAGCAGGTGCACATGGCGATCGTGATCGATGAATTCGGCGGGATGGCCGGTATTGTTACGTTGGAAGACATCCTCGAAGAGATCGTAGGAGAGATTGAAGACGAGTACGATCAACCGACGGCCCTGATCAAGCGCATTTCGAGCGACGAAGCCTTGATCGACGGAGACATGTCCGTACACTCACTCAACCGAACGATGGATCTTGAGCTTCCCGAAAACGAGGGTGTGACCGTGAGCGGGCTGATTCTATCCCGCCTGGAGGCAATGCCCAAGGTCGGAGAGAAAGTGCCTATCGGCCCGGCCCTTCTCGTAGTGGAGGGGGCAACCGAGCGGGAGATCACCTCGGTGCGGGTGACGGTCGACCGCACAGTCGAGGAAGAAGACGGATCCTGAAGAATCGCTTCATTGCAGCCAGAACTGTGTACTAAGCGGTGCTTGCATTTTCCCTAGGAGGCAGAATGAACAAGGGATTACGGAATACTTGTGTCCTGATTGTGCTCGGCGGACTGATTCCTTTCGGCATAGCCAGTGCAACTCCCAGCATCTCACTTGAGGTGGACGTCAATCTCCGAGAGCAAACCCTGCGAGGCGTGGAGGAGGTGGAGTTCGACGCGGGCTGTGCATCTGCCTACTTCCTTGTTCTAGCCAATCTGGAGAAAGAGAGGAATCCGTACTTGAGCGACAGGGGGATTGACACGCGCTTCCCGGCCGGGTACGAGCCGGCTTCGACAATCATTGAGGCTGTCGAGCGGGTGCAGAGTGCTGGAGTGACGGTGCTTCCGTTTCGCCTCCTTGGCCTTCCGCCTGCGCTTCAGACCTACTCTTTGGAGGAGACCATTCTTGCCGTCGACCTTCCTAAAGAGGCGCTGGAGTCCGTGAAGCTTCGTATCCGCTTTGTCACGCAGATCCCACATGTTGCCACCGGAGATCAAGGGATCGATCGTGGAATCTTTACGTGGCGCTTTGGGTGGTATCCGCTCCTTCTCGCCCACCAGGAAGCCTGGGAGGAGGTCGACGGCATACTGCTGCAACGTCCGAGTAAGTCCGTCCCTCTGGAGTTCGCCGCAATGGATACCTCCGCACTGATCTTGATACCTCGCGACCACACACTGATCTGTGGTGCCGATCGTATTGAGGAGGTCCCTGCCGATGAACCCACAGGGGGCGCGGAAGATGCTGTTTCTTCAACAGCATATCAAGCGTGGTTCGATACCCCGGCCCGCACCCTTGCCCTGGCAGCCGGGTCCGACTACGGTCGATTTGCACTGGAGACGTTGCCCATACCGATCGAGGTTTTCTTCCTTCCAGGACACGCCGAAGAGGCTCGTCTATTCGCCACCTATGCCCGCGACATCCTTGAGGACTACGAGGAGCGGTTTGGTCCGTATCCACGGACACGATTGACGATTGCAGAAAGCCCAAACAGAGATGGCCTTTCTATGGCCGCTGATGGAATTGTGTGGCTGTCCGCCCTCTTTTTCACCCACCGCAACGTCACTCTTCCTGGAGTCTTGAACCGTCTGTGTGAGTTTATCCTTGCCCACGAGATCGCCCACCAGTGGTGGGGTCTGGGAGCAGGGGCTGACCTGAATGCAGAAAACTGGCTGTCGGAAGGTCTCGCCCAGTACCTGGCTGTGAGCTACTTCGAGGATCGCTACGGCACGTTCGGCCCGAACGTATTTGAGCTTATCGACAAAGGGATCCTAGAAAACCTAGTACAATCCGGGTTTGGATTCATCAATCTTCGTGAGCACGAGATCGAATTGCCCTATCTGCAACAGGCAGAGCAGGGCTTCGACGAGGCAATCATTAAACCTCTTTCCGATGTCGACTACGAAAACGCAACGCAAGTGCGGCTGTACGATAAGGGCTATCTGGTGGCCAGGGCGATCGCCGCGGCGATGGGACGGGAGACGTTCGAAAGGGGACTGCGAGAGGCCGGGCTGCTGTATCGTCATCAGCTGATCACCGTGGCGGATTTGCGGACCGTTCTTGAAGAAGAGGCCGATCGATCCTTGGAAGAGTTCTTTGACGTGTGGCTGTTCGAGCCAGGATCTGTCGATTACGCCGTGGAGATCGGCTCCCGAAAGCGGGTGGAAGAGGGTTATCACACCATCGTGAAGGTAAGCCGCGACGGTGGGGCGATCCAGCCGGTGACCGTGGAAGCGGAGCTCCGTTCCGGAGAGACGGTGCGCCAGGAATGGGACGGCGCAACTAAAGTGGACACCATTGCCTTCGAAACCCAGGAGCCGGTTCAACGGGTGACGATCGACCCCGACCATCTCCTCCCCGATCGGGATCGGCTCAACAACAATGCGCCGATCAAGTTCGTCGCAGTGACAAACGTAAATGCCTATCCGCTGGATGCGTATGTCATACGCCCTAATCCGTTCTCCCGTGGCGTGACGCTCAGCTACCTTGATCGACTGCGACTATCCATTGGCGAGGGCACAGCCTCTGCCGAGGTGTACCGGGGTAGAAACCATCGGTTCTCTTTCACCGCAGGGGTCGACACAGGTGACCTCATTGGATCGATCGAATATACGTTTACGTCTTTTGGGCAGCCGGAGTCCGGATCGCCGGGGACGTACTGGGAGCCGGACGTCTCCGTCTCCGTCTCCGGACATCGGACCGATACAGGCGAGGGGGTATTGCTGTATGGGCATCTCGGCTTGCTCAAGTATCCCTCGATTCAGCACAGTCGGTGGATGGCAATCGACCTGGATCTCACTCCCTCAGTGGCAGGGCGGATAGCCATCACCGCTTTTGACGAGATGCGCGTTTTCCCTCAGATCTATCTTCAAGGAGAGATCACCCTGGGAGCGAGTATCGGCGACCTTCCACGTGCCCTCCTGTTCGACCTTGACGAACTGATCAGTCTCGGCCAGATGATCCAGGGCAACTGGGTTCCCGTGTCCTCTCCAGGATGCTACAAGCTTTTCGGCTCCCTTAGTGTGGAGTTTCCCGCCAACGACGATCTGTACAATCTGGCAAACTTGATGATCATCGATCGGGTGTACGGTCGAGCGTTTGTCGCCAGTGGCACATGTTGGACACAATTTGACGAATTGGGTAAGACTCTCCCCTACGTAGAAGCTGGGATAGAGAGTTGGTTCGAGCTTTCAGCGATCGGAGGGCTTCTGCCCATAAAACTGGTTGTGGGGCTCGCTGTTCCCATCGTGGGTGACGGAACCAACGTGATCTACTTCGGGGGTTCCCTATAATGGATCCAAGCAAGGTGGACGATGAAGGTTCCGAGTCGATGGTTGGCTGAGTACGTCGATATTGAGTTAGAAAGGGAAGCGATTGAGCGTCTCGCCGAGCGCCTGACCCTGGCCGGTCTCGAGGTGGAGGCAGTCACCTTCACCGGCAGGGTGCACGGAGCAGTGGTTGGACGTGTTCTTTCTCACCGACCTCACCCAAATTCCGATCATCTCTCCCTTTGCCTCCTTGATATTGGGAGCGACAAGATAGAAGTAGTCTGCGGTGCATCAAATGTGACGGAGGGAAGAACCGTTCCGGTGATCACCGTCGACGGGGAGCTTCCCGATGGAACGAGGGTCGAGGCGCGGAAGATCCGTGGGATCGTGTCACGCGGAATGATCTGCTCAAAGGCCGAGCTAGGCTTGGAGGAACGCTCAGCGGGGATCTGGAACTTCGATCCCGCGCTTGAACTGGTTGTCGGAACCGACATCAGGGAGTTGTTGGAGTTTGACGACGCCATTCTCGATATTAAGGTAACGTCGAACCGGCCTGACTGCACGGGAATCTATGGAATCGCCCGCGAGGTTGCTGCCGTCACCGGAAAGGCCTTGAGGCCGCTGGTCGTCGATTTCCGCGAGTCTGATCCGCCGGCACACGAGGCCTTCTCGGTCGAGGTGGCGGATGGAGAGGACACGCCTCGTTACACCCTCCGTTTGATGAGCGCCGTTTCGGTCGCCCCCTCGCCGCTTCACCTGCAGCATCGGCTGGTGAAGGCTGGAATGCGGCCGCTGTCCAATGTGGTTGATGTGACGAACTACGTGATGCTCGAGCTCGGTCATCCGCTGCATCCGTTTGACGCGGATTTGGTGAAAGAGCGGATTGTCGTGCGGCGTGCCGGCGCCAGCCAACGATTCCAGACCTTGGATGGGGTAGAGCGTGAGCTTACAGGCGAGGTTCTGATGATTACCGACGGTGAGGGAGGACTGGCGATTGCCGGAGCGATGGGGGGAGCCCGGAGTGAGATCCGGAAGGAGACGACACGCGTCCTGCTCGAGGCAGCCGCCTTTGATCCGGTCACCATCCGTCGTTCGGCACGAGCGGTCGGGATTCGGAGCGAGGCTTCTCAGCGCTTCGAACGTGGGGTCGATCCAGAGGGAATCCCGTTGGCCTCAGCACGTGCAGCGCACCTTCTCCAGCAGCTGACCGATTGCCGCGTGCATCAAGGACTGGTCGATGCCTACCCCAAGCCACGCCAGCCGATCACGATCCGGTTGCGGCCTTCGCGCGCCGCCGCACTCCTCGGAGTCAATCTCGATCGCGCTGAGGTAGAGAATCTTCTTACAAGGTTGGAGATCGAGGTTGCCGAGAAAGGAGAGAATCTCACAGCTACGGTTCCGACGTTCCGAGCCGACTTGACGCGGGAGGTCGACCTGATCGAGGAAGTATGCCGGCTCTACGGGTATGACCGGATCCCGTCCACACCGCCCCAAGCCGTCATGCGGATGGGGCAGCAGGACCCCATCGAAAGCTACAAGAATCGCGTGCGGACCATCTTCACCGGGCTTGGAATGGACGAAGTGGTAACCGATGGCTTCAACAAGGAGGAATGGCGGGAAGCACTCGTTTCCCACGACGAAGGCCTGGTGGCGGTGCACAACCCGATGAGCGCCGGGCAAGAGGGGCTACGGAGGAGTCTGCTTCCCGGCATCCTTTCCGTGGTGGAAACAAACCTCAACCGCCATGTAGATGGAGGAATGCTGTTTGAAGTGGGACGTGTCTTCGTACCAGAGCGCGAGGAGCGGGAATCCGTTGCCGGCGCTCTCTTTGGCCGTACCGGGATTCCCCTACAAGGGAAGCAACAGGTCGGCCTTGCCGCAGCAAAAGGAATCCTCACCAACCTCTTTTCCGGACTGAATCTCGAGGGCATAAAGATCGGGACCGATGACGTTCCACCCTTCCTCCACTCTGGGCGTGGGGGATGCGTCATCCTCGATGGGAAAAAGATCGGGCTGTTGGGTGAGCTTACTCCGGGGATTCGCAATCGCCTCCTCGGAGCGCCCCGAGTGGTTCTGTTCGAGCTGGACCTACACTCTCTGCATGCGCTCCCGGCAAAAACAAGAATCTTCACCGAGCTGCCGCGGCACCCGGCCTCCAAGCGAGATCTCTCGCTCTTAGTACCTGTCGGAATCTCAGAAGCTCAGGTGCGCGAGGTGATTTGTACCGAAGACATAGTGGAGCATGTTTTCCTCTACGATCTGTATCAGGGAGAGCAGGTGGCGCAGGGGGATAAGAGTTTCACGTACGAGTTGTCATTGCGGGCCGCGGATCGAACCCTGACCGACGCGGAAGTCGACACGGTCATTGCGCGCATTGAGGAACATCTGGTCGGTCTAGGTGTTCGCATACGTTCGTAGATGGACAAGACAATCATCGCCCGCAGCGCGGCCGAGATGGAGGAGATCGGAGTCGGTCTTTCCCCTGAGCTTTTCGACGGGATGGTCGTCTCGGTGATGGGTCCGCTAGGAGTGGGAAAGACGACCCTGGTGAAAGGGATTGCCAAAGGGCTTCTCATCACGGCGGTCGTTGTCTCGCCGAGCTACCTCCTTGCCCGTGAGTACCACGGTCGGCTTACCCTACACCACCTGGACGCCTATCGGTTGGAGACGCTCTCTGAGTTGGCCGAAGTCGGCCTCGATCAGCTCCTCCCGCCTGAGGACGGTGTGACGATAGTGGAATGGCCCGATCGGATCGATGGAATCCTCGATATCAGCGACATCCTGGTGCGGATTGAACTGCTTGGGGGCAGCTCGCGAAAGATACAGATCACCTAGGGTGTGAACCACACGCCGTCTACTACTGCCCCACAGGAGGGACACGCACCCTCCTGCAGCCAATTTTCTTTGATCTTGAAGCCGGTTCGCTTCAAGACGAGCTTTCCGCACGCCGGGCAATACGTGTCCTCGCCTTCACCGGGGACGTTTCCAACATAGATGTACTGCAAGCCGATTTCACGTCCGATTCGACGGGCTTCCTGCAAGGTCGCCACTGGAGTGGGCGGTTGATCCGCGAGCTTGTAGGCGGGAAAGAAGCGGCTGATGTGCCAGGGGATGGTTGGTGAGATGCCATTGATCGCTTCGGCGATCCAACGCAGCGACTCCACACTGTCATTCAACCCCGGAATGAGGAGAGTCGTCACCTCTACCCACACCCCTGCCTGGAAGAGCCGTTCGATCGAATGGAGAACCGGTCGTAGGGTTCCACCAGCCACCTTGTGATAGAAATCATCGGAAATGCCCTTAAGGTCGATATTGATTCCATCAAGGAAGGGGAGGATTTCCTCCGTCGCTTCAGGGGTCATGTATCCGTTGGAGACAAAAACGTTGCGTATCCCCTCCTCGTGGGCCAAGCGAGCAGTGTCGAGGGCGTACTCGAGAAAGATCGTCGGCTCGGTGTAGGTGTAGGCAATGGACTCGCAGCCGCTTTGGTCGGCCTCGGCGACGATCTCGCTTGGAGTTATCTCCTCCCCGATGATGCGCCCGCCTTGCTCGCGTGGATACTGAGAAATGGCGTAGTTTTGGCAGTTCAGGCATGTAAAGTTACATCCCACCGTGGCAATCGAAAAAGACCGCGTGCCGGGAAGGAAGTGAAACAGCGGCTTCTTCTCGATCGGATCGATGCTTCGCGAAACGGCTTTTCCGTATACGAGGGTGTACAGGGTCCCAGCGCGGTTCTCTCGTACTCCACAGAATCCCCGCTTTCCTGTCTCGATCAGGCAGCGGTGCGAACACA
>CAZDDA010000072.1:0-9451 GCA_964504085.1 uncultured Thermotogae bacterium
GCCCGACCAATTGGCGGATGAAGCCGACCGATGCGAACAAACACGTGGCTGAGGTCGTAACCAAGGTGTACCCGCTCGGGGATCTTGTAGACAGGGGGTAGTATGGAACATTCCGTCATCATCGCCGGCTTCGGTGGCCAGGGAGTCATCCTCGCCGGGAAAATCCTGGCCCAGGCGGGGATGGATCAAGGCTTGGCAGTCACGTGGCTTCCCTCCTACGGGCCAGAGATGAGGGGTGGCACCGCGAACTGCACCGTAGTTCTCTCCGAGGAACAAGTAGGCTCACCAATCGTCGATGACCCCACGACTCTAATCGCAATGAACCTCCCCTCCCTCGACAAGTTTGAGCCGATCGTGGCTGGGGGAGGAACGATTGTCGTAAACCGGTCCCTCGTCGAGCGTTCAGTGGCGCGAAACGATGTGCAAGTGGCGTCCGTTCCGCTGAACGACGTAGCCACAAAACTCGGCAGCGCTCGGGCAATCAACATGGTTGCCCTTGGAGCCTACATCAAGGCAACCGGCGTGATCCCACTTGAAACCGTGACAGCGGCCATGTCAAAAATGCTTGAGAAAGACGGAAAAGGAAAGTTCGTCCCGACGAATAGCCGCGCACTCGAGGAGGGGTACAACGCCGTCTAGAGAGAAAGAATCCCTGGTCGAACGATGCGAGGCATTCACTGGACGGTTGGTGCGCACAGTCATTGATCAGGTGAGACGGCCGGACGGATCCATCTTCACCCGTGAAGTGGTGCTTCATCCCGGAGCGGTGGCCATCTTCCCCATGCTCCACGACGGAAGGTTTCTCCTTGTTCGCCAGTATCGCCATCCGGTAGCTACGGCGCTGTGGGAAATCCCCGCAGGAAAACTCGAACCGGGGGAGGACACGTTGGCGTGCGCCAAGCGAGAACTCCTAGAGGAGACCGGCTACGAAGCTGCAAGCTGGGAGAAACTCCTGTCCTTCTTCACCTCTCCGGGATTCTGTGACGAGCAGATCACCCTCTTCCTCGCCCACGACCTCAAGAAGGTTGCTGAGCCGATACCCGGAGAGATCGATGTCCAGCAACTGTTCGACCGGCAACGACTCCACGAGATGGTAAGATCAGGCGAGATTCGCGATGGCAAGACGTTGCTGGCCTTTCTTCTGGCGGAGGTCCGCCTTGACAGAGACACTTAAGGAGGCAATGCGATGACCGCACCGGAGAGGCTTTCCTCTCCGTACTTCCGATTCGGCCTGCGCCCAACAGGGGGGCGCTCCTTCTCCCAGGACTCAGTCCCCAACAACGTCTGGTTGATCGGAACCGGACAAGTTGGGGGGAAGGCTCGTGGTCTTCTCTTCGTGATGGATCATTTGGCACACGGTGGAAGCCTCACCAAGCACGATGAGCTTGTCCGCTTTCCCGACTCCCTGATTGTAACCACCGACGTGTTTGATGCGTTCATGGAAGAAAACAACCTGCAGGATGCAGTTCTTGCCGGATGCCAGGGCGAAATCACGTTGGATGAGCTGCGAGAGCGGATCACCACAGCCTTTTTCCCAACCGCAGTGAAAGAGGAACTCCACCACTTCCTTCAACAGGAAGCTCGCCCGCTTGTAGTTCGTTCCTCCTCGCTGATGGAGGACGATCCCAACTACTCGTTTGCCGGGATCTATCTGTCGGAATTTCTCGGCAACACCGGCTCACTGCACTCCCGACTAGACACGCTCATTGAGGCAATCAAACGGGTGTATGCCTCGACCTTCGGACCCAATGCAAGGGCCTACCGAAAGCGTCACCATCTACCCTGGCAGCGAGAGAAGATGGCCATCCTAATCCAAAACATGATCGGGCACGACTATCCACATAATCTCTTCTATCCGTTGATCGGCGGAGTGGCCTTTTCGCTCAACTTCTACCCGTGGAGCAATCGATTGAAACCGGAGGACGGCGTGGTTCGGCTGGTGGTTGGAGTCGGTACGCGAGCGGTCGGACGGGAATACGCTCGCGTCTTCTCACCCGTGGCGCCAGGCCTGCGGCCGGAGGGTTCGGATGCGGGCACCATCATTCGCTACTCGCAAGAGACGGTAGATGTCCTCGACATGCAGCTGGGAATCCTTGCTTCTACGCAGCTGACCGAATTGGATAACCCCCTGTTGAGGACGATCTGCTCGGTGGTCGATCCTGAGGGGACTCTAAGTGAACCGTCTTTCAATCTTCCACCAGGAAGACGGTATGTCGCCTCGTTCAGCCGTCTTATTGAAAACGACTTGACGATGCCGTTCACGCCGCTTGTCCGTGAGCTTTCCACCGGCCTCCAGAATCTCTTCGAGTTACCCATCGACATAGAGTTTGCCGTCGACTTCCCTCCGTCTACGGATGGCCCTGAAAACCCGC
Organism: uncultured Thermotogae bacterium; assembly: GCA_964504085.1. GTDB lineage: Bacteria > Bipolaricaulota > Bipolaricaulia > UBA7950 > UBA9294 > CAZDDA01. The sequence continues at coordinate 2,373 of CAZDDA010000072.1, forward strand.
TATTCTACTTATTGCAGGCAAGGCCTCTCGGAGGACGCCCCGAACATCGCCGAGTCCGACTGCCTTCCTCTCCCCTCGAAAAGACTCTTCTTGTCTGCCAACAGGTACTCGGAAACGGTAAACAAAAACAGATTCGTCACCTGATCTTTGTAGACCCTCGCGCGTACCGGTTGGAGGATGCGTATCGCATCGCCCGCAAGGTGGGTGAGATCGACCAACGTCTAGAGGGTGAGCGGTACATTCTCATGGGTCCAGGAAGGTGGGGAACCACCAACCCACAATGGGGAGTGCCTGTCCAATACAATGAGATTACAGGTGCCACAGTGATTGTGGAGATGGCCACAGAATCCTTTGCTCCAGAACTCTCGTATGGTACGCACTTCTACGCCGATATGGTGGCAAGTGGAGTGTTGTACCTCCCGTTTCGCGAGGAACAGGGAGACCGGTTCAACCGCGAACTCCTCAACAGCCAGAAGGTGCTGTTCGCCGATCGCTACCTGAAGCACTACCAAATCGACGCGGGGTTGGATGTATACGTCAACGGGAAAGGAAAGAAAGGACTAGTTGTCCTTCACAGCTAGAGAGGCAATCCGCTCGGCAGAGTGTTCTTATTGCCACAGCAAGCGCGTTGCCTGTGTTGGACCGGGAAGGCCGATTGGCACTTTTGGGGCGCCGAGACTACTCAAACAGGTCAACCAAGTACAGAAGGGTCGGATCCACCAGCCGTGGTTGACTCAGGGCGTCTCCAAGGCTCACAGCTTCGATCCTCGTACCGTGCAGGGCCGTCATGACGTCGAAGCGCCCCTCCATGGAGAACTCTATCGATGCTGCGCCGAAGCGGGTGGCGAGAATGCGGTCAAACGCAGACGGGCTACCGCCACGCTGAAGGTACGCGAGGTTGGTCACCCGAACCGGCATCTTCATCCGCTCTGAGAGCTCGTTGGCAAGGTATTGTCCGACACCTCCAAGGCGGACATGGCCAAAGGCGTCCACCGCGACCTCAGCGACCACTTGCTCCTCCCCCCTGGCAGGCTTTGCGCCCTCCGCGATGATGATGATGCTGAAGTGCTTCTTTCTCACTTGCCGATGAAGGATCTTTTCGTGTACCTGCTCGACGCTGAATTCCTGTTCCGGGATGATGAGTACATCGGCTCCACCGGCAATTCCCCCCATCAACCCCAGCCACCCGCTGTCACGACCCATCACCTCGAGAATAAGGACCCGATGATGGGAAAAAGCGGTCGTGTGCAGCCGGTCCAGCGCATCGGTGATCACTTGTAGCGCAGAAGAGAAGCCGATGCAGTAGTCGGTCATAGCAATGTCATTGTCAATGGTCTGGGGAATTCCGACTGCCTTCACTCCGTACTCCGTGCCCAGGCGGTGGGCCACGCCCAGGGTGTCGTCGCCGCCGATGGCAATCAGAAAATCTATAGCATTCCGTTTAAGCGTTGCCAAGACCCTTTCCGGTCCGTCTTCGAGCGTGAATGGGTTGGTACGGGAACTCCCGAGGATCGTCCCCCCGATGTGCAGAATCCCTGAGACGTCATCGACACCCAAAGGCTGGGTGAAATCCTCGACTGGGCCTTTCCACCCTTCCAGGAATCCGACCGTTTCCACGCCGTGCTTGTATCCGAAGCGAACGATCGAACGGATTGCGGCGTTGATCCCAGGAGAGTCTCCTCCTCCTGTCAGAACCCCTGCTCGCTCCATGGTCAGTTGCCTCCTAGAAGCGTGTGCCCGGCGCTGCCCGCCTGATCGATCAACTCCATCGCAACCTGCTTAATCCTTGCGCGAACCGCTTTGCCCACTGTGCGCGGATCAAAATCTGTCTTGTTGGGAGACCAGTCGCTCTCCGAGAACAACCCTGTACTGTCATCCCGTACACCGGGTGGGGGAACGATGCCCTCCTTATGACCGCTGTAGAAGTCAGAAGCCGCCCTCCCGTATTCATACTGGTAACGCGTGTCTTTGTTCAGCTTGCAGATCCCGTATCGGATCATCTCTGCGATCTGCTCGGGAAGAAGCCCGGAGGTACCGTGAAGGACGAGCGGTACCGACAGTCCGTTTTCCACGAACTTGGCGTTGATCTGCTTCGCAATATCGGTTCTTAGAACAACGTCTCGCCCCTTGGAGACGCCGTGCTGTGTTCCCACAGAAATGGCCAGCAGATCAGCACCGGTGCGGCGGATGAACTCGACCGCCTCTTCCGGGTCGGTGTAGAACGCTTCGTCCGAGACAATTTCGTCTTCCACGCCCTTTATCTTTCCAAGCTCAGCTTCGATCAGAATCCCGCTTCCTTTTGCCGCCTCGACAACTTCACGGCTGATCCGTACGTTCTCCTCAAAGCCTTCCTTGGAGGCATCAATCATGATCGAGGTAACAAGTGAACCAGCGATTGCCTCGCGAATCAGACCTGTATCGTTTACGGTGAAGTGATCCAGATTGATATAGACTCCGATCGGGTAGTACTCAGCAAGTTTCCGTACCGCGTAAGAAAGAACGTGCAAACCGGCAAGCTTGTTCCCACCGCCTGCAAATGACGCCGCTCCCGGGCTGAGCTGCACAAGCAAATCAGATTGTCTCTCGGCGTAGGCTTCAAGCAGTCCGATCAACACGTTCGATTCGGCAATGTTGTTCGCCATGAATGCATAGCCGCCCGTTTGAGCCTGTTTGTACGCCTGCCGCAGTTTTTCTCCACCAAAGAATGCCAATCGATGCCTCCTTTAGGGCTAGATGGTTTTTATACCGGTTCATCTATGGGAGTGCAAGGGAAGTGGAAAATCTTTCTGGTTCCTCGCTATTACGTACGGCTGCCTACCCGCAGTCGATTCTCTCTCGGCACGAAGGGTACAGTGGTAGCTCGGCTTCCTTGCGATGGTCGATCCATAATTTGGTTCATCTCCCTCCAGCCAAGCAGTGCGCTTGAGGTCGTGTTGTTCTCCTTCGGGCGTGAAGTTTTTGCCATAGGAGTTTCTCGGCCTGAAGTGGACGTACACCGCAGCCTGCGGGCACGCTCAAATCTGTCTACACTGCATGGCACAATGATGGTACAGATTGCCTGCCCTCACCCCAACCCTCTCCCATAACAGGGAGAGGGAGTAGAGTAGTGGAAGATGTGATAGCCCAATCCTCTCTCGCACGATGAACAGGAGCTGAGGCTTCCGTCTACCCACGTGAAACAGCGAGGACCCATCTTCAATGGGGAAAACATCTTCCGCCGGATGGTGCGCTGTGTCCAACGAGTCGGACAACTGAAGCGTAGTGGCTTAAACAAAAAGGCGGCGGGGAGACACCCGCACGACCTTCAGCTCTACAGATGCTCCTTTACGGTCTCAAGGAATTTCTGTGCCTTCTCTTGGGAGATTGCATTGTAGAGCGGATGCATGTCTCCAATGGGCTCGGCAAGCACGCTTTCCAGAATGCGCGCAGCGTCTTCCCAGAGCTCGCGCTCCAAGAGGTAGAACTCGACGAAGAACACCCGATTCTCGAAATACTCGTTGCAGATCGGATCGAACGTACAACCGTCACAGTCGGCGCAGTAGGTCGGCTCATCGACAACGTAGCAGAAATAGCTCAGTGCCTGCTCGAAGTTCTTGCGATAGGTGCCAAACGGGAGACGCGGCAATCCACCCCAGAACGCCCCCAGCGATCGATACGGCCCATGGACAATGTATGTCGGTTCCAATTCCAGAACTCGCAAGGAGATAGCTTCACTCTGCTCCGGGACTTTGGCTATAACAGCCGCAAGCTTGTTGAACTCCGATACCCGTAGCCAGTTTGCGTTTGCCCAATACAGAGCAGGTACATCCGTTTCCGCCTCAACGGCAGCGACGAACCCCTCCTCTTTTTCCAACCGCGTGAACTCCGGGTTCATCCGCAGGCTCTTCAGTCCCCAATGCTTGCCCATCACATAGGTTGCTTCCTCGTTTGGCTCCCCTCCCAAAAAGGCATCAGCCAATGTGTAATAACACTGCGCGAGCTTGTTGACGAGGTCCTTCTGTTCTAGATCAACGGGGAAGGCATTCACCGCGTCTTCGCTCTTTTCATCGAGATCGTCGGGAACGTTTAGGGCAACCCGGAATGCACCGATTGCTGCCTCGAGCTGTGCTCGTCCGGCGTCACTGTATTCAATCATAACGTCCTCACCGGGGAGAAGCGCCAGAGCCGCATCGAGGTCGCACACCAACTCTTGTCCACACACAACCAGCGCAGCAAATAATGTAGCCAAAACAGCCACCCACAGGATTCTCCTCATCTTCTTACCTCCTAGAACAAAAGAGCAGTTTGTTCCCATACTATAGCGGAGCGGCCCTCTCTCGCCAAGGCAGCAAATGACCTCATTGACCTGGGTGCCTGTGCGGATAGTTAGGAACAGATACTTATTTTCTCATCCCAGCTCCCAGATGTCATCTTTTCCCGCGACAGGCTACCCTGCGCCGGCGCCCCCGCCCCGTGTATTCTGGCCTGGGAATAGTACAAGGAGTGATCGCCGATTGACCAACCGTTAAGAACGACTTCTCTCTTTCTGGTCCTTTTGTTTTGGCTTTTTTTTCTTTCACTGAGCGCCGGTGGTCCCACCCTATCCTACCAGTACACAGTGGTGATTGACCCTGGCCACGGGGGGAAGGACCCAGGAGCAATTGGGGTCGATGGGACCTGTGAAAAATGGGTGACCATTGCCATTTCCCAGATGGTTTACCTGAAGGCTCTTGAGGTCCCGAAGCTGTGCGTTGTGCTGAGTCGAAGAAACGACGACTACATCCCTCCAGCCGAGCGCATTCTTGCAGCAAATCAGATCGGTGCCGATGCATACATCAGCATCCACGCCAATGCCTTTTCTTCAGCAAGCGTTTCGGGAATAGAAACCTTGGTGCACGAGACCAAAGGACGAAAAAGCGCCAGCTACCATCTGGCCGAGATCCTACAACAGCACCTCGTCGCTCGAACGGGGGCAAGGGATCGCAACGTGAGGCAGGCATCGCTGTTCATCCGCCAGGCCAAGATGCCTGCAGCCCTGATTGAGGTGGGATTTCTCACCAACCGCGTTGAGGCCAAGCAGCTGCAAAGCCCTTTCTATCAGAACAAAATCGCGGATGCGATCCTCACTGCCATTCTAGAGTTTCTTGGGGAAAACCCGACATGAGGAAAAGGCTTCTCGAGATTTACCAACGTCTGCTCGATACCTACGGAGCGCAGTCGTGGTGGCCTGGTGAGAGCCCGTTTGAGGTGATCGTTGGTGCGATTCTTACCCAGAGTGTGGCGTGGTCAAACGTGGAGAAAGCGATTGCCGCTCTCCAACAATCAGACCTACTGACCCCTGGGAAGCTAGCACAGGCACCGATCGAGGAAATCGCTGTCCTCATTCGACCTTGTCTCTACTACAACGAAAAGGCAAAGAAGCTGAAGGCGTTTTCAAGCTTCTTGGAAGACCGGTACTCCAACAATCTCTCCTCTCTTCTTTCTCTCGACATTTCCTGCCTGCGACAGGAACTCCTATCCGTATGGGGCATCGGCGAAGAGACCGCCGATGCGATCATCCTCTATGCAGCGAAGAAACCGAGCTTCGTTGTCGACACGTATACCCGCAGGATCCTCCAGCGCCTCGGCATCATCGAAGAGAAGAGTGCCTGCGCAGGCATCCGCAACCTGGTTATGGAATCCCTGCCCGCTGATGTTCCGCTGTACAACGAGTACCATGCCCTCTTGGTCCGACACGGCAAAGAGCGTTGTCGCAGTCGTAGACCGGTGTGCAAAGGCTGTCCCCTTTCCACGTTGTGTAAGGTTTCCGACGGCGTTGCCCCATGAGAAGGAGTATCGGAAAACACGCCACGCGGCAGACCTGTTTTGCTCAGACGCAAGTGAGAGCCTTCTCACAGGCGAATCGTCTTCCACGTGCCCTGCCGGAACTTCCAGCTCATCAATAGGGTAGCGGACAGCCAATAGAAGAGCTCTCCCGACCAAGCACCAACAATGCCGAATTTGAAATGCAGACCGAGCAAGTACGCTGTGGGCAGATACAGCAGGGTACAGGTCGCAAGCTCCACCAGCATGACAAAACGAGTATTCCCGGCGCCCTGCAGTGCCTGACCAAGGACGATTGCCACGCCTCCGAAGGCCTGGATCGCCCCGACCAACTGCAGCGGAAGCTTCCCCAGAGCGATCACGGTGGCATCTGACGTGTAGATGGCAAAGATTGCCTTTGGAAAGGCAACAAACAGCAATCCAACTGCACCCATAACAGCGGCACCGAGCCTCGCTGCCTCCCAGGCAAAGCCCTCCGCTTCTTCCGGTTTCCCAGCCCCAAGGCGCTGACCGACAAGAGTCGCGGCCGCAATCGCGATGCCGAATGCCGGCATGACCGACAGGTTGTAAATCGAACGAATCACGTTGCTTGCAGCAAGTTCCAGAGTGCCGATCCGTGCAATGATCGAGAACAGCGCAAAGAAGCTGGCAAGCCCTATGAATCGTTGACCCATGACCGGAAGGGAGAGGCGGAGGATGGGCGCACACCAGGCAAGGGAGGGCGTGGGCCGACGGTACAGATGGAAGCGGTGCTGATATCGACGAGATAGACCGACCACCACAAAATAGAGGGTTCCCAGTCCAGTGGCGATCGTGGAGGCGATGGCCGCGCCGGCAATACCCATCCGCGGCAGCCCTGCATGGCCGAAGATCAATAGATAGTCGAGGAGAATGTTAGAAACGGTAACCAGAATCGCTGAGATCATCTGCTGTTTTGTATCACCAACACCGTTGTACAGGCCACGAAAAACCATGTTGAGAAAGAAAAACGGCGCCCCGATGAAGCGATAGTGAAGGTAGACCTCGCCCAGTTGGGCAACCTGGATGTCCTGCGACAGCAGCGGGGCAGCTGTCCGCGCAATCCAACTGCTGCCAAAGACAAACGGCAGCCCACCAATCAGAGACAGCAGCACACCTGCATTGAGGACTTCTCCGCACCGTGCGTGATTCTCCTCCCCGTACCGCCGGGACGAGAGTGTTTGTACACCAATTCCGATGCCAGCCAAGGAAAAGACGATCGTGAAGTAGCCGACTCCGGAAATCCCGGCAGCAGCAAG
>CAZDDA010000073.1:0-9429 GCA_964504085.1 uncultured Thermotogae bacterium
ATCACCGATTCCAATAAGTTACTTCAGGAACTTGAGATAACTAGGAAACGTGGGTATGGGATCGATGATGAAGAGTTCGTTACTGGTATTCGGTGCATTGGCGCACCGGTCTTTAATCACGAGGAAGAAGAAGCCGCGGCGATAAGTGTTTCTGGTTTGGCTTCGCAGCTTCATGGCAAGGAAACACTGGACAATTGTGCAGGATATGTCATAGAGACAGCAAAACGTATTTCTTCATTAGTCTACGGATCGAATCCAGCATTGCGTAACTACAAAGCGTACACCATTAAGAATAACGCGGATTAGAACAAGGGCATTTTCTTAGATGAGATGTTATAACACTGCCAGAAACGAGGTGCATGCTAAGGCCAAGACATACTGTGTGGAAGAGTACTTAAGAAGAAAAGCTAAAACAGCAAAGCAGCCAAAGACTAGTGAGGTAGCCAAATTCACGGAGGATGTCGATGGACACACTTCTTAAGAGACTCTAACTCAAACACGCTCATAAAACAGAATCTAACAAAGGAGATCAGATAATGTCAGTAAATGCGATACAGATTAAGACACCAATCCCCGGCCCGAAATCACGCGGACTTGCTGCCAGGAAAGAACAGGTCGTCCCTGCGGCGCTCGGTACTCTTGCACCTTTCTATATTGCTGAAGGAGACGGAGCGTTGGTACGGGATATCGATGGGAATCAATTCATCGATTTTACTGGCGGCTGGGGGTGCTTGACCGTCGGGCATACACCGAAACGAGTCGTCGATGCCATCCAGGATCAAGCGGCGAAGTATACCCATACAGACTTCACGGCAGTGCCTTACGAACCGTTCGTAGCCTTGGCGGAGAGGCTCGTTGCTCTTGTGCCGGGATCGTCTCCAAAACAGGCGGCGTTCTTCAACAGTGGGGCCGAGGCGGTCGAGAACGCAGTCAAGATTGCGCGGAAGCACACGAAGCGACAGGCCATCGTGGTATTCGAGGGAGCATTCCATGGACGCACTCTGCTCACGATGACCATGACCCACAAGGCCGTGCCGTACAAAGCGGGATTGGGGCCCTTCGCACCGGACATCTATCGGCTTCCTCTTCCAAACCCGTACCGAAACAACATGAGCCTCGAGGATTTTAAACGGACGTTGGTTGCCCTAGTTGATCCGCACGAGGTCGCCGCTGTGGTTATCGAGCCATTGCAGGGAGAGGGCGGATTCATCGTTCCTGCTGATGGATTCCTCGAGTATCTGCGCGAGCTGACCGCCAAACACGGGATTCTCTTTGTTGCTGATGAGATTCAATCCGGATTCGGTCGAACCGGCAAGTTCTTTGCCATCGAGCATTGTGGGGTTGAACCGGATCTGATCACAGTTGCCAAGTCGATCGCGGCCGGTCTCCCACTCTCTGGTGTAATCGGAAAAAAAGAGGTGTTCGATTCCATGCCGATGGGGTCGATCGGGGGAACGTATTTTGGTAATCCATTGGCGTGCAGAGCCGGGATTGAAGTACTGAACATCATCGAAGAGGAAAAGCTCCTCGACCGTTCGGCAGCCATCGGAAAGATTATTCGAAAACGATTTGATGAGATGAAGGCCAAGTACGCCTTCATCGGCGATGTACGTGGTCTCGGTGCCATGCTGGGGATGGAGCTTGTCAAGGATCCGGTCACCAAGGTGCCGGCTCAGGACGAGTGTTCTGCCGTGGTCCAGGAATGCTTGCGCAACGGAGTGATCATACCGACTGCCGGCATCTATGGAAACGTCCTGCGCTTGTTGTTACCTCTGGTTATCACCGACGAGCAGCTCAACGAGGGGTTGAACGTGCTGGACGCGGCAATCGCTACGGTCACGAACTAGGTGACTGCCTGACCATCGCCAGGCTGAACCCCATTTGGTAGATGATCGACGCGTCGCTTGGAGCCTCACTGTCCGTAACGCCGCGCGAGCGATCTGTACCCTGTTATTGGTGCGAAGAATCGCTACTCGTTGCATCAATTCCTGTTTTGCCACTGTCGACACGGGCGGATGGCGGTAGCAGAGTTTTCATCATTCGGTATTGTGGTGGTTGTTGCCATCACGCTGGACGCAAAGTCGTCTGTTGAGCGGCCATCTGTCTTGACAATGTGGTGAAGTGGGTCTATCCTGTTGTCTGTTATGGTTGAAGCAAGAAGGTGCATCAGAGCGAGTGAGGCTTGTGTTGGCTCTGCTCCTGCTTGCTTTGCTACCGGAACGACGATGATCGCTGCCTAATCCCGTTACCCTGTTTGGGACAAGGCAGCACAGTGGACTGTAGGCATCTGCCTGCGGTCTTTTTCTTTTGCGCTGCGAAGGAGCGCGCGCGGAATTGGAGACTGAGCACAAAGAGAAAGGGAGGTCAATCATGTTGACGCTGGCAGGAAGGATCGAACATACGCTCATCGGGGTTGGTGGCTTTGTTGCTCAGGTAACGGGTCTTGGCCAAATGCAAGTCACTCACAAAGGCGATCTGGCGACGGCCGGAACACGTTGCATGATGGAGCTACCTGCTATTAGCACGCTCTCGAGCCATCGGTTCCTGCTCTATCCGAAAGGCGGTGGCCTATGAATGCGCCTCATTGGTATGAATGCACACGAGGCCGTGAATCTCGCGCTCCGTTTACGGGGACCCTCTACCGTTGCCAGGGATGCGACGGATTGCTCGATGTCGAACACGATCTTGAGACTCTCATGACCCGGCCCGCCGATGTATGGAAGAACCTGTTTGATGACCGAGCAACATCGGGTGAATGGCCATACCAAAGCGGTGTGTGGAGCAAGCACGAATGGGTCCATCCTCGGATCGAAATAGAGAACATCGTCTCGTTGGATGAGGGCCAGTCGCCGCTTGTGCGATTGACCCAGTTGGCCAAGCACGCGGGCGTTTCCAAGCTGTGGGTTAAGCATATCGGCTCTGGGCCCACCGGATCGTTCCAGGACCTCGGTATGACGGTGCTCGTATCTACTGCCAATCAGATGATCATGGCCGGTCAGCCGATACGCGCCCTTGCCTGTACCTCTACCGGCGACATGGCCTCCTCGTTGGCGGCCTACTGTACCTCCGCAGAGATTCCCACCGTTGTCTTCTTCCCCGTAGGGGAGTCCTCTACGGCCCAACAGGCACAACTGCTTGCTCGTGGTGCCTTTGTGGTTGTTCTCGGCACCGACCTCGACGGTTGCGTGCGAATTGCCCATCAGGTTGCGGATGATCATTCAATCTGCATCGTTAACTCGATGAACTCTCTTGCTATCCAGGGACAGAAGACAGTTGCTGTTGAGCTGGTGCAGCAGCTTGGGTGGTCCGTCCCAGATTGGGTTATCATTCCATCGGGGAACCTAGAGGATGTAAGGGCACTGGGTCGTGGATTTCTCATGATGAGGGAACTCGGGATGATCGATCATTTACCCCGAATCGTCTGTGCTCAAGCGGAGAACGTCAATTCAAAGCGTGCCAGCTATCAATCGGTTTATTCGCACTTTGCGCCGCCAGTAGCCCAAGAGGCATTGGTAAGTGCTTTTCAGATGGGAGAATTGTTGAGCCCCGAATGGGGGGAGAAGATCTTGTGCGCTTTCAATGGTGTCGTAGAACAAGTGAGTGAAGCCGATCTTGCTCCCATGGCGGTACTGGTCGATCGGGCTGGGTTCTGCCGCTGTCCTCAGACCGACATGGCCCTCGCTGCACTTTCCAAATTACGCAACTCTGGAAAGATCCAACCCACTGATCATGTCGTTGTGCTCTCCCCGGTAAATTGGCTTGAGTCCAACCACTCTAACAGCAGTGGTCATAAGCGGACTCTGGAGGACGTGCAAGCGCACTGGCCCTACAACTTGGTCGAGCTTCCCGCAGATCCCGACGCTGTTTCAGATTGGCTCGCACAAGCTCTAGACTAGTTGGGATGACCGTGCAGTTCTGGAACCCAGGTCGAAGACTGGTTTCTATTGCCTTGTTGGCTGCCTTGGTCGCCAAACCAAGATGGCCACCCTTTCCCTGTGATCGGCCCGGGGCTTCAGACACATACCGGCTTGACAACCCCTATCTGAAAAGGAGAGATTTCATCCAGTGTTGGGGGAGACTGCGAAACCTTTAATCCTGGGTGGGATTGACTGGCAATGGAAGTTCATGTACATTTGATAACGAGATGATAGTGACGAGGGGACTGCACTTTCCAAGCCAGGCCAGCGAGTCCCTGCGTCCATTCAAGCCTTAGGCTGGGTCTGTCTGCTGTTTCTCTCCCTGGAGGCATAGTAGAAGAGGCTCAAATGCAGCCTGCAGATTTCGATCTGCGGCTTTCTTTTTTTGGACGACCGTGTGATAGGCGCGTTCATCTGGCTGAGAAACTTGGATCAGAGCAGTTGGTTGCGACCACTGCGTGGCTTGCCCCCGGGATCGACGAGGTTGGAGAGGAGGTTACGCTGCAGAATCGGCATGTTGAGAAGCCAGTTGCCTTCAGGGGCCTGGAGAGTGTTGTCGCGGGGGAAACAAGCATCAGCTACGTCGACGGCGTCAATGGCGTTTTGCTCTACCGCGGGTACGATATCCATGAGCTAGCTGAGAAGACGTCATTTGCTGAAGCCGTGTTTCTTCTTTGGTACGGGGAGCTTCCAAATGCCTCTGAACTTGAGAATTTCCGAGCGAGGCTCGTTTCCGAGATGCGATTGCCGTCGCAGGTACTCAAGATGATCGAGCTTTCTCCCCAAGGGGCTCATCCAATGGATGTTTTGCGAACGGCTGTCTCTTCGTTGTCGATGTTCGATCCGGACAGCGGCAATCTTTTGCGCGAAGCCAACGAACGCAAGTGTATCCGGCTGCTTGCCCAGATGATCACAATCATTGCAGATATGCACAGGATTCGTAATCATCAACCAGTTCTTTCAGCCGATCCCACCATGAGTGCGGGAGAGAATTTCCTTTACATGCTGAGGGGTCAGTACCCCGATCAAGATGAGAAGACCGCATTTGAAGTGCTTCTCACATTGTTGTTGGATCACGGCTTCAATGCGTCGACTTTTGCGGCCCGGGTCACTGCAAGTACCCTTTCTGACATGCATGCCGCTGTGGCGAGTGGCTTGGGAGCACTGAAAGGCCCTCTTCACGGCGGTGCCAACGAACGGGTGCTGAAGCTGTTTGACCATATCAATCATACGGACATGGTGGAGTCCTATATTGAGGGCATGTTGAACGAGGGGAAACGGATCATGGGATTCGGTCATCGAGTCTACAAAGTGGAGGATCCCAGGGCGCGTCTTCTAAGGCAGTGGGCCGAGCGTCTCTGCCATCGGTTCAACATGGCCAAGTTGCACGAGATCGCACAGCGCGTCGAAGAGGTCGTTCTACAGAAAAAAGGGATCTATCCGAACGTAGATTTCTACTCCGCGTTGGTTCAACATGCGCTCGGGATTCCCCGGGAGTATTTCACGGCCATTTTCGCCGGGGCGCGCGCAGCAGGCTGGCTTGCGCACATCATGGAGCAATACGGAGACAATCGACTGATTCGACCCACGTCGAAGTACGTCGGGAGTTGGGATCAGAAGGTTTTGCCTATAGATGAACGGTCGTGAGAAGAAAAGAAGATCCAGGGGGTATTCTCAGTTACTTCCCGGGGACAAGCTCAGTCAAGGCTTGGATGAACATCGAGCCAATAGCGATGATGGGTTTCTGACTGACGGCTTGGGCGCGTGCCTTCATCTCCAAGGTGAATCCGAAGCAGTTCAAGAGGATCGCCGAGACTCGGCGATCCACCAACTCTCGGACGGCCTGCTCCAATCGGTCGCTTTCCGCATAGGGTGAAAGGGCTATTCCGATGGCGTCAACGCCCCATTCCTCAAGCTCTGCAAGGATGGGTTCTAACTGATCGGCCGTTGGCACCAGCATGCCCCAGGGCCCGGGTAGCAAAAGCGCAGTCAGGTAGCCTTGTAAAAGCTTATTTGGTATCAACAGTGGAATTTTCGCCGTGAGTTCTGTGAAGGTGCCCGAGCACAATAGCCCGATCAGGTCAACATTGTCTTCCAAGGTCCGAATCACTTGTTGGAGCCGCTCGTGCGCGAAATCTTTGTCAAACTGGACCTCGGTTCCATCCGCCAGCCGGGAGCAGAGGGTACTTTCCGTGCTCGCCGGCGGATGCGCTAGAACTTCCGCTTCGGAAAGACCGTCTAGCGCTCCTCCTTCGACAATGCTGACAGTCGCGGGAAGCGCGCTTCGAATATCAGGTACGATGTCCACACGCGGCGATTGACCAATGGTCACAAGACCTATTCGCTTCATGTCTTCCCCTTTCCCGAGGTCTGCAAGTGAGTCATCGAACCGTAAAGCGTAGTCAGAAGCGCAAACTCCTTCTCGTCGTAGAAACGACACTGCTCGGCGGTGAACGCTTTGGCGACTTCCACGCAGAACCGTGCCGCCATCTCGAGATCGAAGACCTGATTGGAGCCGGTGGAGCTTCCAGGGATGGGAGTGGACGCGGTTGTTGCCACACCCACAACCGGTGCCTGCGTGGCCGTTGCCGGTTGCATGATGCTATTGAGATGGTAAACCCCGTTGCCGTAGGGCGTAATGTCCTGGGTGGTAATCGGCAAGACCACGGGTGGGGCATTGGAGACGACCCTCATGACAGAAAGAAGGTCTTCGCTCACCCGCAGGATGTATCCTTTCTTCACGGTGGGGGTGATTGCAAATCCGCGATGGTTGATTACCCAGTTCCCCTTAGTGGTGTCCACGGAGAGGATTGCCTCCATCGCTGGATCGACCTCGTAGCGGTTCATGGTCGCAATGTCCACCGGCGAATCCATGAACGGTGCTGGCTCATGGGGTTGTGTGTGGGCATCCGGGCAGATGTGGGTGGTTACGATCACGTTCCCGCGCAAGGCATCCCCGCGGCTGGTCATCTTCGTCAATTTGGCCGCGCAGGCCAAGGCTACGATTGCTCCGTCGGCGTCGGAGACCAGCCCCAGTTTCTCCGGCCGTGCGCCGATCCCGCCCAACCGGCCGATGATGCCAAGCGTCGGACCCTGGCCAGCAGTGCAGACGCACGCCTTGACGAAATCTGTGGACCCCTGGGGTCCTTTCACTCGCTGGACGCTAACTCCCGCAACGCCGGCTGCCTCGAGGAATTGACGCACGTCCTCGCCGCAGACGGTGGCGCTGTCCAGCAGGTCCATTACCTCTTGAATCTCACGCAGCATCTTTCCCCTTTCTGGCAGTTAACTCTTGTTGGGTTCCGTACCCCATGTTTGAGCACTGCCTATTGTGCCTTTTGCTCTGTGGTGCGATCCGATGCCAGAAGATCGTGCATAAGCAGCGTGTAGATACGGGCTGCGTCTACTAGGTCTTTAACCTTCACCCGCTCATCGTACCCGTGGATCCCCTCCAATTCAGAGGGCCCAAACTGTACGGTGGGAATAGAGCGGTACCGGAAGAAGCGTGCGTCACTGGAGGCCCATTGGAGCACGGGCTGTGACGCTTTTCCTGTCACCTCGCGGATCACGGAGAGCACTCTTTGAACGAACGGATTGTTAGGTGCTGTGAAATTTGCCTCGTTGGGTGACGTTTTGGGACTGATCTTGACGCCTTTTGGGAACCGGTCTTGCACGCGTCGCTCAAGCTCACGCAGGACTACGCCTGTTGGTACTCCAATCGGGATTCTTAGGTCAAACTCAGCCTTGCAACGACTGGGGACCATGTTGACCTTCTCCCCCCCGCAGATCTTGCCCACGTTGACGGTCACGCGGCCCAGCACCTTGGCTGGAACTGCAAGATCATCGGCCTTGAGAACGCGTTGGGTGTGTTCGATCAACTCCTGAGCCGAATCTGGCAACGGCCACTCTTCGTCCCACATGGAGTAAATCGTCTCAATGACGGCGTTCATTTTGCGAATGGCATTTTCACCCACCAGCGGTGAGAGGCTCCCGTGCGCAGAGGCCCCGTGAGCAATTGCATTGATCCAGAGGTTCCCCTTTTGTCCAATGGTTGGGTTTTGGCCGGAGGGCTCGGCGATCAAACCAGCATCGCCGATATAGCCTTTTTCCAGCAGGAAGCGTGTCCCAAAGTCGCCGCCGGTTTCCTCATCCGGAACGGCCATGAACAGGATGTTCCCCTTTAAATCAGGGATAGACGTGATCTTGGATAGGGCAACCAGCAGCGCAGCAAGACCTCCCTTCATGTCGCTTGCCCCTCGGCCCAACACGTAACCATCATGCAGAATGCCTCCGAATGGGTCCCACGACCAACGGTCCCGCTCTCCCGCTGGGACTACATCCATATGTCCGTTTAGGACCAACGTGGGGCCATCTCCTGCCTCCAACTTTCCAATAACGTTGAGCATCCCAGGTTTCGACTCCAAACGCTCAGTTGCTAAACCCATTTTCTTCAGATAGTCATAAATGATGGTTGCGATTTCGTGCATATTCCCGGGTGGATTCTCGCTTGGAATCCGAATGAGCTCCGCAGTCAGCTCTCTCACCTGTTTTTCGCAATCCCAAACCTTGATTAGGTCCCTTACCTTCATCGTTGCCTCCTACATCTGTCGATCAAAACGGGGGTCCAGCGCGTCGCGTAGACCATCTCCGACGAAATTGAACCCTAGGGTTGTGAGCATGATTGCCAGGCCCGGAAACGTCGCGATCCACCATGCGTAAGAAATGAAACTGCGGCCATCCGAGATGATGGATCCCCATTCCGGGGTGGGTGGTTGAGCCCCCAGCCCGAGGAAGCTCAACGCGGCCGACCACAGAATTGCGGTCGGCATATAAAGAGTGGTGTACACCAACACTGGTCCCATGCTGTTGGGCAGGATATGCCGGAACATGATCCGTACGTTGCCCGCGCCGACAGCACGGACCGCCTCCACGTAGGTTAGTTCCTTCAAGGACAGGACTTGCGCCCGCACCAACCGGGAGAACTCCCCCCAGCCGGCCACTGCAATGGCGAGGATCATTACCCACAGGCCGCCCCCGAAGGCGCCGGCGATGGCGATGGCAAGGATCAAGGTGGGTATGGCCAGGACCATGTCTACAATCCGCATGATTACCGTGTCAATTTTCCCACCGAAATAGCCAGCGATGAATCCCATGGTCGCCCCGATCGCAAGCTCGAGCAGTACCACGGCCACACCGATGAGCAGAGCGTACCGACTACCATAGAGAACACGGCTTAGGATGTCTCGTCCCAAATCATCCGTTCCCATGAGATGTCGCACGGAAGGCGCAAGGAGAATCTCATCGTAGTTGTGTTCGATGGGATTGTAAGGAGAAACAGCAGACGCCAAGGCAGCAAGGAAGATGACGAACAACACCACCCCCAACCCGACTAGGGCGAGCCGGTTGCGTGCAAATCGTCTCAGTCTCCTGGATGCTCGCAGTCTCCCAAACATTACACTCACTCGTATCGTATCCGTGGATCGATGTAGGCGTACACCAGATCCGCCAACAA
>CAZDDA010000074.1:0-9423 GCA_964504085.1 uncultured Thermotogae bacterium
CGGTCAGGCGTGGTGAAAGCCGAGACATGAACAGAGACGGTCCCGCGGTGGAGCAACCATCGGAATAGAGGAGACCATCGACCTAGACAAGATTGAATGCATTCTCTGCTGCCCGGATTGCCGTGCGCATCTGTTTCGACAGGAAGACGTCTGGCTTTGCCCGGAGTGTGGGGTTCAATACGCAATGATCGACGGGGTCCCGCGCTTCGTTCAGGTGGCAGCACCGTCCTCATGTACTGTTGAGAAAGCATGGCTCAATCGCCTCAAGAACAGACTCAAGATACACCCCAGGCTTTATGAATTCCTGACGGCTGTGTGCAGTCCCGCGATGCCCACAGGGAAAAGTTCCAAGATTCTACTCGATCGAATGCAGCCGGATGCCGTGATTCTTAACCTGGGGTCGGGCACAAAGAGAATCTCCCATTCCATTCTCAATGTCGACCTGTTGCCGTTTGCCAACGTGGATATCGTTGCCGACGCCGCTCGACTGCCGTTTCAGAATGACTCAATCGATGGGATTATCAGTGAGGCGTCGCTCGAGCACGTGAGAAACGCCCAGGCCGCCATCGAGGAGATGCACAGGGTGCTGAAAAAGGGTGGTTATCTGTACCTCATTGTTCCGTTCATGGTCGGGTATCACCCGTCTCCTTGTGACTATCGACGATGGACTCTGCCCGGGATCATCGACGCGTTGGAGGGCCTTGAGGTTGTTGAGAGTGGGATCCGCGGAGGTCCAACCTCCGCGTTTCTGTGGATCCTCCAGGAATGGCTCGCGATGGCGCTGTCGTTCAATATTGCACCGCTGTATGTGGTGATCTGGATCGGCCTCATGGCGCTGACATTCCCCATAAAACTCCTCGATCTCCTGCTCAGCCGGTACTCGATGGCGTGGAAGATCGCTGCAACCTTCTATTATCTGGGGGTCAAGACATAGCGCGGGCAAGGCGTGCTGCCTTCAAAGCGCGAAGAAATAATTTACCATGGAGCACCACAGAGAGCTTCGAGCAAGAGCGATCAATGGCAACGCCAGCGTCGGCAGGAGAATTGTCGCTATGGCTGAAGGGTCAGCCGGAAGAAGGATCTCGTGAAGAAAAGGGCCAGACAGGGCATTGCGGTCGTCTTGTTCGTCGCGGGTGTTTGCCTTTTCGTAGCGTCGTTTGTCCTTCTCGGTCCCGAGTTTGTGGCTCGGCACTTCAGTCCCGATGGCATTCTTTCCCCCGACACAGTCGGCATGGTCCTTGCGACTAGGTACGGGGGAATGGCTTGTGGGGCGTTGCTGGGTGCAGCCGGAATCCTGGTCCTGTTTTATCCGCGTGTTTCAAAGGTTCTCTTCGCACAACTCAATCGGCTTTCCGGCGCTCTTAGACCGCTTGGCCGCAGTGCAGCAGCAACCTGGGTGACCAGGCACAAGAGGGGATTGCTGCTTGTCATTCTCCTTCTGATTGCGGAGGGATTGGCCGTCCACTCCGCCCTCCCGCTGATCCAAAGTTCCTATGTCATCCAAAACGATGTCCGCCACACTGCCTTCTGGATGTATCAGTACCAGGATCCCGACCTCTTCCCCAACGATTACATCGTGAACACGAAGAGAGGAGGGTCACTGTCTCTTGGACACAACTTCGTGTTTTGGGTGTTCTCCCACTGGATGGACCCCATCCTCTTCTCGGAGATCCTTGTTCTTCTGATCGCTCCGCTGACCGCGTACCTCCTCTTCAGGTTGGGAGAGCGACTGCGCGGTGTGACGACCGGGTTCTTGTTGGCGGGGCTGTTCTTGGCCACTCATTTCAGCTGGATCGCTGAGGGGTTGCCGCGATCGTTTGCGCTTCCCGTTCTGGCGGGATTCGCGCTGGCACTGGCCGCGAGGCGATGGATCGTGGCGGGGGTCGTGCTCGTTGTTTCCGTGACGATCGTCCCTCACGTCGCGGTGTTGTGCGGCGCCATCTGGCTGCTGCAGACGATTCGCTTTCGAAATCCGCTGCGAGTGAGGTTGGAACGACGCTCCTTTGTGGCATTGATTGCGGCAACCGCATTGTGCGGACTCTTCCTGATTCTGACCCGGCCCGACGTGGGCCGAGGCACCCTGTCGACCTTCTACTCCATTGCCAACTACAGCGCGGTGCGCAACAACCCGCAGTTCAACCCCGGAGGCAGACACGCGATGTTCTCGGATAGCCGCTTGTTTGGCGTCATCCCCTTGCACTTCGTGAACACAAGTTACATCGGACTGACCCTCATCGGCTATCCGGTCAAGCGGATGTTCCTCGGTTTTCTTGCCATCGCTGGAGCGGCGCTGTGCTTCCGTCGACTCAGGAGCGTGCCAAAGCTGGCGTGGAGTGTTCTGTTGGGAGGCCTCGGCACGTACCTCGTGGCCCTCACGGTCATGCTCGCACTCTACATGCCCGGCAAGTACATGCGGTACTCGCTGTCGTTGTTCTTGCTGCTGTTTGTTTCTTGGACGTTCTCCGTTTGCGCAGCACGGGCGGCCGAGTGGCTCCGGCGCCGTGGAGGAGTGGCACGGGGTGTCACGGTGTTGATTCTTTGCCTAGCAGTTCTGGTCCCAACATTCTTGCTCGGGGCGGTAAACAAAACGCTGCGGGTGAGCGGGGTTGTCGACCAAAGGGACTACAGGGCCGTTTACGAAAGCATTGCCACGCTGCCGAAGGACGTGCTCATCGCAGGACCCCCATCCCTCGAGGTGTTGAACAACATCCCGGTCTTCTCCAAACGCTCCGTGTTCCTGAACGGTGAGTTCCTGGATCTTACAGAGGAGGCAAAAAGGCGTGGGATGGCGATCTTCGACGCCTACTACACCGATTCTCCCGATGCCCTTGCGGCGTTCATCCGCGAGGAAGGGATTACGCACTTGTTTGTGGTTCCGGCCCTGTTCGACAGGGAACTGCTAAAGGAGGGGTACTACTATCACCCCTATCGCGAGAGAATCGTGGCGATCACGGCCGGCAGGGAGGAATTCGTGCTGGAGAAGGTACCGGAGGACTTCGCGGTTCTCATGACCTACGACGCCTTTCTCGTCGATTGCGGACCGCCGTTCCTCCGGTGGCTGGAGTCGAAGGAAGGTTCGGGATGACCCAAGATAAGAGTACGGGTTCACAGAGTCTGTCGCGAAGGGGCTTCAAGGCCGCGCTCTATAACTACGTCGGCAAGTTCGGCAGCGAGCTGTTCGCCCTCCTAACGACGGCCTACGTCATCAAACGGCTGAGCGTCGGTGAATACGGGGTATACTCCATTCTCGTATCCACTATCACCATCGTCCTATCGATTGGGTTCGGCATTCACCAAGTCTGGGGTAGATACATCCCCGAATTCCTTCAAAAGAAGGATTGGCGTTCCATTGGGCGACTGCTGGCTTGGGGGACGGGAATCAGGTTCGCGTCGTTGGGGATCTTCGTCGGGGCGGTCTACGGCATCAGGGAAGTCGCGGTGACGCGATTCGGCATCTTTCCAGAGCTGCTGGACCACTTCTTCGTTTTTGCTCTTGTCATCCTGTTCACCGCTGGATCGCAACTCTTTCGTCGGCTTCTGGGCGCCCAACTGGAACACAAGTTCTGGAATCTCACCGTAGTGGCATACGGTGCGCTGCGGTTTGCGCTGTTCTACACGTTCTTGAAGCTGGGGTACGGGATAGTCGGTATTCTGTGGGGCTGGGCGATCGTCGAAGGCTTTCGCTTCGCCCTATTCCTTGGAAGGAACCTGTATCTCCTCCTGCCCAAGCTCATCGCGGCGCCGAAGGTTGCGCAGTGGCCTGTCAGGAGGATGCTTCGCTTCGGGTCATTCTTCTTCGTCAGCAAGGTCGCCAATCAAATCCTGGATTTTTCGATCGACACGTACTTTCTGGCATTCTACGCCGGACGCTATGACGTCGGTCTGTACTCGCTTGCCGCCCGGGTGGCGCTGTACGCGGCCGCGTTGTCTCCCGCCGCGTCCCTGCAGAACATCTTCACCCCAATCCTCATCAGGAAGTACGTTCAGACGGAGAGTAAGGCCCCGCTGATCTACGGATACCGGCTGTACAACAAACTGGTCGTCTTTATCGGCCTGCCGATGCTGCTCGGTATTGCCCTGCTCTCCGACAAGCTCATCACCTACGTGTTCAAGACCTCGTACCTCGCTGCTGTGCCGGCGCTTATTGGGTGGCTGTTGATCGTGTTTATCAAGATGCTGAGGAACGCCTTCGAACCGACGATCAAGGTGCTGGAGAGATCGGAGATCCTCTTTTACTCCATGTCCTCTGCGGTGTTGAACATCGGCCTGAACTTCCTGCTTATTCCACGATGGGGCATCGTCGGCGCGCTGCTGGCAACCGGGACTTCCTTCACTCTGGCGTATTTCCTCGAGCTCTGGCTGTTGAAGAAACGTATCGCGGTCACCTATCCGTGGAAGGCGTTTTCCAAGATCTGTGTCAACTCGGTCGTCATGGGTGCGGTGGTTTGGCTGCTTCGGCCTTGGATACACAGCATCTTCAGTCTGGTGGGCGTCTGCTTCGCAGGTGCAGTGGTCTACTTCGCTGTGGCGGTTTTCAACAAGAGCTTCAGCGATCAGGATCGTGACCTTCTGAATGGAGCGATTGGACGCCGGGTGTTCCTTTTCTAGCCAATCGCGTTTTCGCCATCTGGGCAGCCGGCGTCCGGGGGCTCCGGCCCTGGTTTCTACCCTCAATAAGGTGAAGGTCCCGAGGTTGAGGAGGAGCCGGGTGCCTTGCCGATCGTCCTCAGGCGATACAGACGGAGCCGATGGAGCACAACCGTTCTTCCGCGGAGTTTTTCTACCTACACATACGATTGTGGTAAGGTGAAAACGGCTTTGAATGCTCTTTCACCGCGGCACGGATGGGGGGGGGGAGGGGCGCGATCGAGGAACAGTACGTGGGTTGGTCACCCGCTGCAAGACGGCGCGGGGGAGTGAGGTCGCCGATTCCGGGCGTCATAGAGGGCGGATACACAGAAGGGTTGCCATGCTGATACTCTATGCAGGTCTGCTGCTGAGTCTGCTTCTTCTCTTCTGGGCGTGTGCCTATCGACGTTGGTGGTTGCTGTTCTTCGTTGTCTTTTCGTCTGTCTTTCTCAACTGCTCGATCGGCTGCAGTGTGCTGGGAATTCCGCTGACTGCCCAGAAGCTGGGTGTCTCGCTCGCGCTGTTGCCTCTGATCCCTGCGGTGTCGATGTTGGGAATCCCTTGGAAGCGGATGAAAACCCGTTTGTCCTTGCCTTTTGGGCTTTTCATCATCATCGCCGCTGTTTCCGCAAGCCAAGCGTCTTTCCTGCAGGCAGGTCTTGTCAGCATCGCCTCTCTCGTGCTGGTGTTCCTGTTGATCCACATGGTTCATCTCCTACTGGCAATGGCCGATCCATTCAAGGTCAAGCGTGCCTTGTCGCTGAGTCCCCTGCTGTTCTTGGCGTTTGACGGTGTGGCGATCTTCCAGTACGTCACCCACAACCATCCATACCTCAGGGTGCCAGGCACGATGGGAAATCCCAATGCGATGGCCGCGATGTTGCTGATGGCGCTTCCGCTGATGCTGACCGTTCTTGAACAAACGCGCGGAGCAAGAAGGATCCTGGGTGCCGTATCCGTCTTTTCGAGCATCTCCGTGATCCTGCTGACCTTCTCGCGAGTCGTGCTCGTGTTTCTGCCGTTCTTCCTGATGCTGTACGCGCTGGTCGGTCTTAGCAAAAGAAAGGTCAGTCGTAATCTCGTTTGCGCTGTGGTCTCAGTGATCTTGATTGCTGCGGCAATGGGGGCGGTGATGCCGAGCGACATCCTCGGATACTTTGTTCAGAGAGCCGGGGGCCTGATCTCCGGGGGTATAAACGTCTACGATCCATCGATCCGGGTTCGGCTCGACGCGGCGGCGGCGGCGTGGGAGTGCTTTCGAGCGAAGCCTCTACTGGGGATCGGCTTGGACAATTTCAGACTGCCCGCGTTCTTCGGACACAGCACGGAGAATACCTATCTTCAAGTTCTCACTGGAACAGGTCTCCTGGGTTTCATCGCGTTTTCCCTCGTCGGATTGGCCCTGTGGAGATCCCTATGGACAGGCCGGACGTTGAAGGACAACTTCCTGCGGGCGTTGAACAGGAATCTATCCCTGGGATTCGTCGTTTTCCTTCTGCTGATGTTCGCCAATGACTACCTGACCTCGGCACACGTCTGGATTTGGGTCGCAATTGCGGTGACGCTGCCGGTCTTGGATCGGCGGCTGGCCATGGCGAAGGGAGAGGGTTGTGGCTAGGATCTGCATGTACATTCCAAGCTTCTTCCCGTTGGTCGGGGGGGCGGAAAGGCAGGCGCAGAGTCTCTCCCAAGCCCTGGTACGAAGAGGACATCAGGTCTTCGTCCTCACCCGGAGGATCAGAGGAACACAAACCCGGTCGAAGGTTGATGGTATTTCGGTGTTTCACGTGTTTGCGCGCGGCCCGAGGATCACCTTTCCCTGCGCAGCGCTTCGCTTCCTCGTCGAATACAAGGAGCGCTACGAGATCATCCACGTTCACACGCTCGATTCTCCGGCGATCCTGGCGTGCATCGCGAAGAGGCTCCTCGCAAGACCGGCCGTGGTGAAGGTTCGTGGGACTGACAAGACAAAACGCTATATGAGAACGTGGGCCGGCCGGAGGGCCTGGCGTTTCTTGCGACAGAACGTGGATTGCTTCTTTGCTGTCAACAATGCAATCAAAAACGAATTGGTACAGGCGGGCGTCGACCGGAAGCGAATTCGGGTTATCCCCAACGGCGTCGATCCTTCCGTGTTCGTGCCGGTGAGCCGGGAAGACAAGGTGATGTTGAGAGCACGGTTGGGTCTTCCCGAAGAGGGGATCGCGATCTTCACCGGGAGGCTGATTCGGGGAAAGGGATTGCGGGTGTTGCTGGAGGCGTGGGCGGATGTACGTGCACACCTGCCCGGCGCGCATCTCCTCCTTGCCGGCTCCGGCCCGGAACGTGCACACCTGGAGACCTTGACCGCTTCCCTCGGGATTCAAGACGATGTCAGCTTTCTGGGGGAATGCCCGCACGGCCAGATCCAAGAGTACCTGCAAGCCTCCGATGTTTTTGTGATGCCGTCCCGTGCCGAAGGAATCTCCAACGCGACCCTCGAAGCGATGGCCACGGGGTTGGCTGTTGCGGCAACGCGGATTAGCGGAATCACGGACCTCGTCACTGAGGGAGAGAATGGCCTCCTGTTCGACGTTGACGACAAGGCGCAACTGAGAGACCTGCTCGTCCAACTTCTGCGCGACGATGACTATCGGCGACAACTCGGACACGCAGCCAGAGAGACAGTGGAGCACACCTTCTCCATCGACGTCGTCGCGGCCCAGTACGAGACCGTCTACGAAGCTCTGACACGGCGATCGGCCAGGGAACATCGGACCTGACCCTGGGCACGGTTTTGCCCCATGGGATGCGACACTCTCCCGCAGGAAGACTCGCCGGCACCCTATTCGCAGGTTTCAGTACGTCGCCCGTAGACGGGATGGGTATCTGCGGCAAGGACGTTCTGGAGAAGGGGTCCACAGTGATGCCGCGCGGACCTTGAAAACGTCTGCCAAGGGCGGGGAAAATGTCAGGGCTAACAGTGAGGTGAATCCCGGGCAGAGGAGCTGGCCATGGACAAGAGGTCAAACGTTGTGTGGATCGTAGTGGACTCAGTCCGTTCCTACGTTTCGGGGCAAGACGATCGCGACAAGCTGGACATCATGTTCAAGATGGGATGCGAGTGCGTGGAGTTCACGACGGTCGTGACGTCCGCTCCGAGCTCGCTGATGTCTGCAAGTGCAATGCTTACCAGTGTTCCAGCCTATTACATCGGGAGAAACTACGAAGACTTCAAGTACGACAATTCCGTATTCACCTCGCTGCAGGACATGCTCAAGCCCGAAGGGTACTGTGCCTACGGCGTCATCTCCGGCCCCCATACCCGAACCAGGCTGCAGACGGCAATGGACATGGTGGGTAGCGCCTACTATCCTTCAGATTTCCCGAATCGCAACGGCCTGTGGACCAATCGAGAGGTCAACGGGGTGCTGTTCAACCTACTGGACGTGGGAATCGAGGAGCCGGCGCTGATCCTGGTGTGGTACAACGTTCGCAAAGATCCTCACACCTCCGCCCTGGTGGAAAGCGGGATAGACAGACTGAGAGATGCGGGGGTCCTGAACGAAGACAGTATCTTCATCCTGACTTCGGACCACGGGTATCCTGATCCGAGGCGAGGAATCACGCCGGAGAGCCTGAAGGCGCAGGGACTGACGCACGACCTCGTCATGACGGACGACAACATCCTGGTCCCCCTGTATATCAAATACCCGGGAAGCCCGGTCAAGACGATAGAGCACCCCGTGAGCTCTCTCGACATCATGCCGACCATATTGGATCTGTTGAACATACGCTATCCACAAGGACGATTGGTTGGGATGAGCGGAAGCAGCCTGCTTCCAACAATCCAAGGTTCTTCTCTACATGAACGTCCGGTGTGGCTTCGGTCCGATTCCCGGTTTCTGCTGCAAGAGGGACGCACGACCGCTGTCAGAGGAAACCGCCACAAATACATTTATCACCACGATACGATGCAGGAAGAGTTCTATGATCTCGAGGCCGACCCTCACGAAGACAACAACTTGGCCAAAACCCGGGACGGCGACGCGGCGGACGTCTTGGAGACGTTCCGGCAGAGATTCCAGGAGATGGAAACGGACGCGGCCGCGTTTCAGATCCATTACATGCTGGAGAGGTTTCTTGGGACACCCGGTCACTCGACGCTCGGCGATGGAGGCAGTGGCGCCTTTTTAATCGTCGGTTTCGGTGCACCCCTGTTCTGGGAAGTCGTCGGCCGGGGCCTGAGAAGGCAGTTTCCACAAGGCCGATTCGACCTGCTCGTCGCCGAGGGAGACCCAGCACCGGGGCTTGAGCGACACTACGACCGGATCGAGTCTCTGCGCGCAAACCGGGATTCCCCTCTGATTGCCGGAGGAACGGCTCCTGACGGGAAAGCGTACGATGCGATCATCGTCACCAGGCCCGCTGCAAGGACCCCTGGATATCGAACAGTGATCAACACATTGCGCCGCCGGTCGAGGGCCAGAGTGTGGGAGATCGACTGCAACATGGACATCTACCGCTTCGGCCGCCAGAAGCGCCGCTGGGGGAAGATATTGAGGACAAGAGTACGGACCTATCGCAAGACGCCATCGCTCTTCTTTTGCGATGTCAGGGCCGCCGCGCGGCTGCTGCGCAGAGCCGTCTCGAAGAGACTGAGGGTGTGAGCAACTCCGTACGGCACGTCTACCGTCGGCTCCAGCGATAACCAGGTCCGTTCCTCTGGCCCTAGGCAGCCACACAATAAAGAACCCCGCAGCAAGCTAAAGGGGCATTGAAGGGTAAGAGGCCAGCTGTCTAAACGTCGTTGGT
>CAZDDA010000075.1:0-9284 GCA_964504085.1 uncultured Thermotogae bacterium
AGGTCGTCCTGACCTCTGTCTCGCCTCTGGGGTTGATGGCCGGCAAAGTGCTCGCCCTGGGCCTTGTTGGCCTGCTGCAGGTTACGATCTGGGCCGCTTCAATCGCATTCATGGGCCCCCGCATCCTGGAGAATTTCCCGAATCTTGGCCAGCTGACGATCGATCCCGTTCTGTTGGTCTGGGTGGTCGCCTTCTTCATAGCAGGCTACTTTGTCTTTGGGGTGACCAATGCCGGGATCGGCGCGGCGACCACCTCCTACCGCCAGGGCACGCAGATCTCCATGCTCCTTCTCATGCCAGCAGTGTTGGTTCCGATCTGGCTATTCGTGTTCATTGCCGGCAACCCGGACGGGCCGCTGGCACAGATCCTGTCCTTTATTCCATTTACTGCGCCAATTACGATGATGCTGCGCATAGGCGCCGCGGACATCTCGCTTGTGGAGATCATTGCCAGCCTGGCCGTGACCCTTCTTGGGGGCATCGTGTTGCTGTGGGGCTCGGCGCGGGTCTTCCGGGCGGGTCTACTGATGTATGGCCAGCGAATGCGCCTTCGGCGCGTGCTGCGAGCACTTCGGGAAGCGCGGTAGCCAACTTTGACGGATACCAAAACCCGCGCAAAGCTTCCCCATTTCATAGCCCTCGATGCCTCGTCCCAGCGGGTACCTAGCGCAGTCCTGCCAGGGCCTTCGAACGAGAGTTCTAGATACAGTGATGACCTCTGGTGTACCGTGGCCCGGTCGCGGTTGCGACAGCTTCCCTACGCAATACAATCGGCGCAGATTACATCATGGAGGAGAGTCAATGAGAAGCCTTCGTATCTTCTGGTATCTGGTCGTAGCCACGTTTCTGATCACTTCGCTCTGTGGGCCCGTCTTCGCAGCGTCGGATCGTTGGTCTGCGACTCCGGGGGAGCTTGAGAGCGCTCTGAGTGCACAGATCGAGGACCTTCTGGCCACGCATCGAATCCCCGGCGCGACCGTTTCGGTGGTCGCCGACGGAGAGTTGATGTTCGCCAAGGGGTATGGATGGGCGGACATCGATCAGAACAGGCCCGTGGTTGCCGAAGAGACCCTCTTCCGTGCTGCCTCGGTCACCAAGCTGTTCCTTTGGACCGCAATCATGCAGCTGGTCGAGGAGGGGCTCGTCGATCTGCACGCGGACATCAACGAGTATTTGGGGGACGTCCGGATTCCACCGACGTATCGCGAATCGATCGCCCTCGAGCACCTGCTGACGCACACGGCGGGATTCGAGCAAATGCAGGGGCCGCTGTTCGGTGACGGGCTTCCGGTCCTCGGAGACTACCTTGTGCGGCATATGCCCGATCGGATCTTCCGCCCGGGAGCGTACGCGGCCTACTCGAACTACGGCGCCGCGTTGGCTGCGTACATCGTCGAACGTGTGAGTGGAACCCCGTGCGACACGTACATCGACGAACACATCCTCCGGCCGCTCGGCATGGACAGTAGCTCGCTGGCTCAGCCTCTCCCGCCCGAGCTCGCGGCTCGCGAATCCGCGAGCTACGCACTTCGCCTTGGACGACTCAAGAGGAACGCACCGACGTTGGATCTTCTCCCGGCGGTCGGAGGGCTGAGCACAACCGCGACGGACATGGCGGCGTTCATGATCGCGCATCTCCAAGGCGGGCGGTACGGCGACACAAGGATCATGGCGCAAGATACAGCCGAACTGATGCATCAGCGACAGTTCGTCAATGACGACCGACTTCCCGGGATGTGCTACGGATTCTTGGAGTACTTCCGAAACGGCGAGCGGCTGATCCTGCACGGCGGTGACGCAGCCTTTCATTCGATTCTCGCGCTGATTCCCGCGAGGAACGTCGGCATCTTCTTCTCGATCAACTCCTCGGGCAGCGGAATCGGAGCGAACATCACGCAGGAACTCCTGATGGAGTTTCTTGATCGCCAGTTTCCGCTCGCGTCGGAGGATGCCGTGTCTGCCCCTGCGGTTGAGGTGGGATTTGGCAGCGCCGAGCGCTGTGCGGGAACGTACCTCCCCACTCGAAGGATAAGCTCAGGGATTCTCGGACTGGCGTACTGGTCCCTTGCGAACGTCCGTGTCACGGCCACCTCCGATCGATCGATCCGGATGAGGGGCCTCCTCCTTGACATGGAGCTGGTTGAGGTCGAGCCGCTCCTGTTCGCGGAGAGCGAGGGGCGTCTGACGGTTGCCTTCGCCGAAGACGATCGCGGAGTCATCCGATCCATGTACCACGACGACTTCCCGGCGATGGCCTATGAGAGGCTCCACCCGACCGAGACCCCGGGTTTCGCGTTGGGGTTCGTGGGTTTCCTCGCCGCGCTGGCCGCACTGGCTGTCCTGCTCTAGATCATCCCGCCGTGAGCGCTTCGGAATCCTGCCTGGTCGGTCTGCTTCAAGCCGCATCTGGTGAGCCAAGAGATCTGACGCGCGGGGAGCGAATCCTCTTCTCGACGGATGACGTCCCCAGGCTAGTGGTCACCGAGGAAGCGCACTTAGCGCAATCGTACCGAGAACGTTCAAACGAGAGTTCTTGATATGGTATGGGGAGACACATTTGGTGTGCTTGGAAGGACTCGAACGAAACACCCCGTCACTGCACCAGAAGGTCGATCTCAGATCAAGCGGATCATTCACCACAAAGGGGCAAACAAGGGCTCCCATCGGATCTTACAGGTACGAAGAGCGCCCCTGTTAGGCAGACTGTCTTCTTGGCGTGCGTGTGACACCTGGGGTCTGCAGTCTCGAACTGCTCGGCTCTGAAATGCCGCCCGAACTGCTTTCCCTATCGTGGCTGAAGCACGTATCGTGGATTTGTGTTAGCGGCTACGTTTCGACCGACGCCATGTGAACAACGTGTTGGGGGAACGGAATCTCGATGGCTTGCTCGTCTAGAGCCTCTTTGATTCTGTGCGTGAGATCGTACTTGGCAGGCCAGAAATCATCTCTATTCACCCACGCACGAAGCAACAGGTTGACACTCGAATCCGCCAATTCAGTGACTACGACCTGTGGCTCCGGGTCCGCAAGGACTCTTTCGTCTTCGTCGGCCAGTTTCAGTAGGGCTTCCTGCGCCTTTTGGATGGACGAGCTATAGCCGATGCCGACAGTCAAATCGAGCCTTCGTGTGTCGAAGACGGAATAGTTGGTGATCGTGTCTCCGAAGATTTTGCCATTGGGAACCAGTACCTTGACATTATCTGGCGTGGCCAAGACGGTATTGAACAGTTGGATATCCTTGACCGTTCCTCCTTGCCCCGCGGCTGAGATGAAGTCACCCAGCTTGTAGGGCCGAAGGATGAGGATCAGGACTCCTGCGGCGAAGTTCGCCAGCGAGCCTTGCAGGGCAAAGCCAACGGCAAAGCTTGCGGCACCGAGGATCGCAACGAATGAGGTTGTCTGCACTCCGAACCTGGCCAACGACGCGACAACGGCCAGGATGATAATCGCTACGTGCGTCAATCTGGCCACAAACGAAACGATGGCCGGTGGGATGTCTGCCTTGACCAACAGCCGTCTAACCACCCTGCGGGCGATTCTGGCGCCGATGAATCCGGCAACAAGAATTGCGATTGCACCCACAATCTGTGATCCGTAGGCTACCCCCCACTCTGTCAGTCGTTCCAATAGACTACCCATGCTTCCTCCTTCTTGATTTGGTCTTATTGGATATTGAATGCTCTCCCGCGTGCCGACGCAACACTCATTGCAGTGTCGGCCCAGCGAGGCACCCAGTTGGTGTAGGAGCATTGCCTTACGGGGACAGTGATTCGCTACCAGGCGTCTTGTGGGTTCGGTCCCGCTCGAACCGGGCGAGTGCGGCGAAGCCGACGAGAGCCGTAGCTGCTCACAGCAAGAACGACGAGGCTAGATCTCGCCTTCTTCCTCAGGCCTGAGCGCGGCGACGATCGCCTTTCGTTCTTCAAGAACGCCAGAAGAACGCTTGGGCTAGGTCTTGTAAGGCAACACGCGTGTGTTCCTTACGGCTGCTAGTCCACTAGATTTTCTTGGATGGTACAAAGAACGAGGGGCATTTCAGTGCCGAGCGGTTCAAGACTGCGGACCATCAGCCCCCCGTCGAAGCCAGTCTACGCGAGGTCCAATGGTGCCCCCAATCGTCTTCGTTATTCCTAATCATCGTCCGGTACAAACTCCTCTTCAGCACCTTCGGACACAATCTCGCAACAGATCACAACGCGTACCGTGTTATTAAGCTCATTGCATTCTTCGATTTCGTTCTGACTGTCTACGGTGACGGTGGCTTCGATCGGGCACGGCATAAGATGATTGGGGATTGTGAACCCCAGATCGGCCATGAGCGTAGGCTGTGGATTGAGGTCTCCGTAGATGATTCGTTGTGAACTGCCCCATTCGCTACTGAGTTCGACGACGTACTTCCCCCAGACGGTCTCAGTCCCAATGCTGTGCACGATAGCGATGACATGAACGGCGCATTTGGGGGGAGAACCCGGAGTTCGAATCGGGCAGAGGCACGATGCCCTTCTAATCTCAATCGCAAGATCAGAACCCTGCTGCTCGGGTGGAGCCGTCGTGCCGGGCGGCGTACCGGGAGGAGGCGAGCTCCCAGGAGGTGTCGTCGGAGGCGTAGTTCCAGGGGGTGTCGTTTGCGGCGGAGTCGCTGGGGGCGTAGAGGGAGGAGGCGTGGTTTCAGGAGGTGTCGTCGACGGCGGCGGAGTCGGCGGCGTGGTGGGAGGAGGCGAGGTTCCCGGTGTCAGCGATGGCGACTGAGGTGGCGGCGGCGTGGAGGGAGGTGGTGTGGTCGGCGGAGTCGCCGGAGGAGGCGTCGGCCCCGGCGTTGCCGGAGGTTGTGTCTGCTGGTCGGGACACTCGACGACGAAGTTACAGAGACTTGTGTTAAAAAACCACGCCCCACCAAAGAGATCTGGACCAGGTGCGGTGGGAGGCACGTGGATGACAGGCTCGATTCGAATATCTCTATCGTTTGGGTCGTCGTGTAACTGATCCGTATCGTGACTCACCCAGATGATGTACTTCCCATTCGCCAGCCGCGCGATCGCGAATATCTTCGCAGTGTGGGCCGAGCCACCTTGACTTGTGGATTGAAGCTCCACGTCCTGTCCTTTCCGGATTTCAAGCATCGCGCGGTCAGGATCAAAAATGACGGAAGTCACAATCGGAATGCCGACTTTCTTCAAGTACTTATCCTTCAGAGTATTCCAGGCATTCTCGCCTGTGTACTTGCAGCCCGTGGTCTCTTTCCACCCCATCTCATCAGCCAGACGCTCGATCGAGACGAGCGATAGGTCGATTCCGAGGCCGTACTTCTCATTGAGGAACCGGAGGCTGTCGGAGACTGCGGCAGGTACGCACATATATGGTGGGCAATCCTGCGTCGGAAGCCATCGGTCATGCCGCGCAAAGTCCTCTACCCGAGACCCTTGCCGTTGTGCCTCATCGATCATCGGGCGCGGCGGCATTGGCCCAGTCGGCGGTGTCGTTGTTGACGTTGACGGCGCTTGTGCCGTGGACGTTGGCGGCCGATCCATCGTCTTCTCGGTGGGCGGTGAGTCGGGTGACGGAGAAGGCGCAGGCTCGCTGTCACCGCCTTCGGGTACGAGTCTTTGATTCGGTTGCTCAAATGCCCCAGCTCCACTGAAAAAAGCGACATCTCGGTCGATGACGGGCGCAGTGTCAACAGCTGCGGGCATGGCATCGATGACGTCGTCTGTCAGCGAATAACCGTATTGGACCTGAGAAACGGGGGTGCCGTCATCGATCTCCATCTCGTAGTTGAACCCGAGCGCTTGAGAAGCGCCCACCCCTTCATGACTGAAGATCGGCATGTTCTGGACGACCCAGACGCCGTCGACCGTCAGATTGAAATACAGGATCTCCTGGGATCCCTCGTAGGTCAGCAGTACCGATCCCCACGCGGAGTCGATGACGATCTCGCCGTTGAGGTTGTAGTCGACCTGCTCAAAGACGAGCGGGGCCTCGCCGGTGTACTCTGCTCCCGACGCCGCAAAACAGATTGCGAGAAGGACCAGGACCGCAACCACAAAGAGCCTTCTGCGTTCAAACATGTAACCCTCCAGTTGTTAGTATCTAGGTCAACTAACACTCTAGCAGAAATCTTCACGCGGCGACAAACCATTAGGTGTAGGAAATGCTGGGGTTGGGTCCTTGCAATGCACACGCGCGTAGTTTCACGACCCAGGCCTTGTGCCGTCTTTCCTTACGCTACGAAACGTCTTCACTGGCCAGGGAGGAAGAAACAACAGGCGGTTTGTAAGTCTGGTCCCGCTTGAACCAAACGAGTGCGGCGAAGCCGACGAGGGCCATCACTGCCCACAGCAAGAACGGCAGGCGAAGACTGTAGCCGGCCAGGCTGTTGCCGAGCGGGGGAGCGATGAGGCCGCCCACACGCGACAGGGTCTGAGCCAGTCCAATGGCTGTGCCGGCATAGAGTATCCCGACCCCATCGATCTCCGTAATCGTGGTCATGAAGATGGCCATGTATCCGTCGCGAACCGCGCCCGCCATCAGAACGGCCACCCAGACGATCGCGCCATCGGCCACAGACAGCAGGCTCACCCCTGCCGCGATCGTCAGCGTGGCGGCAATAAGGAACGCCTTCCTTGAGCCCAGCCTATCGGACAGCAGGGCCAGGGGAAAGACGGAGACCAGGCTGATTGCGTGGAACAAGCCCAGCGCCGCATCCGCTCGCGCCCCCGGCCATCCGATCTCCCGCAAGTACAGCGGCAAGTAGCCGAGGAGGCCTTGAATGCAGCCGCCCACGCCGAGCAGGGCTATTCCCAGAAGCCAAACGCTGCGAAGACGAGCCACGCGCAACAGTGCCAGACGGATGGATCTCACCGCGTCATCGCTGGTCGATAGTCCGCTTTGTTTTGGGGCGGTCCGGGTGAGAGCCCAGGGGATGCTCATCACGCACGCAACGCCTCCGTAGAAGAACAAGACGTGTCTCCAGCCTCCCATCCAGGGGGACAGAACCGTGGCGCTGATCATCGACCCGATCATGGAGCCAAACGCCATGCCTGCCGATATCACACCGTTGGCCAGGCCGAGCCGCCTCCTCGAGAACCAGACGGCACAGACCTTGTGTAGATTCATCGGAATTGCCGCGCTCACGAACCCGCTTAAAAAGACGGTGACGGTCAGCGTAGCGAGATCGCTGGAGAATCCCCTCGATGCACCCGCTACGCCGAGGGCCAGGCAGCTGATGGTAAGGGCACGCTTCGCTCCAAAGCGGTCTCCGATTGCCCCACCAGCCAACGCGGCGAACACGCCTGCCAACGATGCGATGCCCCATATTGCCCCGATCTGGACAAGACTCAACCCAAGGCCTTCCGACATCTCGTGAAAGAGCACAGGTAGAGCCATTCTCGGTGCGGCAACCACCAGGGTGGCGGTCAATCCGGCCAGAGTGAGCACGAACCACCTGCGGTTCGAATCGCTGCGATTGCTGCCTGCGGCCATGGGGCCTCCCATGATACGAAATGAAGGGCGCCCGCGCCGCACCTTTTACCGCTCCGCTGTGAACCACCCCGGCACGTAGCGCCAGGCGGCGCGCAGCTCTTTTTTCATCCTGTCGGTCTGCGGTTCGTGGTATCGAAGCAGGGCCCAAAACTCGGCGGAGTGATCGAGATGCACGGAGTGACACAGCTCATGCAGAAGGACGTAGCAAACGAGCTGGGGTGGGACGAAGAGTAGTTGCGCGTTCAGGCTGATCGTGCCGCGTTGTGAGCGGCTTCCCCAGCGGGTTTTCTGGCAGCGAATGGAGACCTTGCCGACTTGAAAACCGTGTTCTTCCGCCACGACGTCAAGCCACGGGACGAGGCGCTGTTTCGCCTTTTCGACCCCCCAGCGGCGCAGCGCCGCTCGCCAAACGTCAGCGGCATCGAGCTTCCCCCGGATGAGCAACCGGCTATCGACGTGTTCTGTGATCCGGACACGCGGCGCCTCACCCTCTTGCGGTTCGACAGTCCAATCCTCGCCGATCGCGCGCAATACGATCCGTTCCGGTAGCTCATCGGTCGGCTCCATCAGAGCACGTCGGCGCTCAAGCTCGGACATCGCACGGTCGATCCAGCGCTTTTTCTCCAGAAGGATGTCGGGAATCCGGGCGTGATCGAATCCCTTGGGTACCACGACGACCAATCCATCGTGGGGGGAGACCCTGAGTCGTACGTGCTTTGCGCGCGCGCTTTCTCGCACCACGTATTCGGTTAGCTTGCTCATGCTCTTTTGCAACCTTACCGTAAACCGTGTGTCTTTACCCGCTTCGCTGCCGACTACGATCGCTTTGCTGTGCGCTTCGACGATCGATGGATAGACCGAAAGGCCGAGGCCGATCAAGTCGCCGCGAGGGGAATCCCGTTGGCCAGCCTTGGTGTTTCATCGGCCGTTCATGTTGCTGTGTTATTCATGGTTCATCTCAAATGCTTTTAGAAGGAGGAACCATGAGCAGGAGAATACAGTGGACACTCGGACTGGTGATGCTGCTGGTTGGAGCGATCGCCTTCGGGCTGGCGGCCCAGCCGGGGCGCCAAGAAGGTCCGGCACAGGGGAACGAGTCGCCTCGGCTCGATATTCCGGGAGCGGCGGAGATCCTCGGTGTTACCGAGGAAGCGTTGATCGCGGCCCTCGGCCTGCCTGAGGAAGGGCCGGGAGAGCCCGGTGGGAGTAAACGTCCGGACCGCCAGGGCACCGATCTCGCCGTAGTGGCTGAGAGCCTGGGAATCACGGAAGAGGCGCTGATCGAGGCGCTCGGCTTTCCCGAGCGGGGAGCGGGTGAAGGACCTCTGGGAGGCAAGCGCCCCGGACAGGAACGCCCCGAGCCCATTGACTTTGCTGCAGCCGCAGAGATCCTGGGAGTCACCGAAGCAGAGCTGATCGCCGCGCTCGGCCTCCCGGAAGGTGGACCGCAGCAGGGCGGACCGCCGCCCCAGGGAGGACCGCACGGGGGAGGGCATT
The DNA here is from genome assembly GCA_964504085.1 of uncultured Thermotogae bacterium. Taxonomy (GTDB): domain Bacteria; phylum Bipolaricaulota; class Bipolaricaulia; order UBA7950; family UBA9294; genus CAZDDA01. The sequence continues at coordinate 8,977 of CAZDDA010000075.1, forward strand.
AGCTCTCCGCGACACGATCACCTCAAAACGGGCCTCGTAGCAAAGGCTGCGGGGCCCGCTCTTTTCGGAATCCCGTTCCTACGGTGTCGTTTGCCACGCGCTGTTAAACGATGAGGAACCCAGGTGGCCCGCTCACGCCCTGGGCACCCTTACGGCGAACTTGGTCCCTTCCCCCTCTTCGCTCTCGACGGAAATCGATCCCCCGTGCTCTTCGGCAATCTGCTTACAGATCGAGAGGCCGAGACCGCTTCCTCCCTCGGCACGAGAGCGCGCCTTGTCGACGCGGTAGAACCGCTCGAAGATCTGCG
>CAZDDA010000076.1:0-9252 GCA_964504085.1 uncultured Thermotogae bacterium
CTCGTCGTACACATCGAACGGAGGAAGATGGAGCTTTTCCTCTGCACCCATCAGGCGTCCGTCGGCGATAAGAAACGCGGTGTTAAACAGCTTGCAGCCTGCCCCGTCGATGATCGACGAGGGATCCGTGAGATTCTCTCCCTCTCGCGCCGGCTGCGAAGAGAGCCCACCTACGACTACTCCAATTCCTTGCGAGGCGCGAGCGATCTCTTGCAGCGCACCGGCAACCTTTTCCACGAATCCCGACCCCCACAACAGGTCAAACGGGGGGTAGCCGCACAGGGCAAGTTCAGGAAAGATGACGAGATTACAGGCAGCCTGCTTCGCCTCAGAAATGCGGGAGAGGATTTCCTCCACGTTCTGTTCGACCGCGCCCACTCGGGAATTGATCTGAGCAATACCAATTCGCATGGCCGGATTATAGACTTCCAGCATCTTCCGAGCCAGTGCTGCTGGAAACCGACGGTGCCGAGAGCCCTCGGACAAAACGATGGAGCTGTTCAGCCCCCTCTGCATCCATGCGAGCGATGTCCCCTGGCGTTAGACGATCCAACCGGATCGGTCCGATCGCCACTCGTTTCAGCCTCACGATATCAAGGTCGAAGTGGGCAAATAAACGCTTCAACTCGTGCTTCCTTCCCTCAGCAAGCTTGACGATCGCTCGAGCGGGGCGACCGTCAAGCTTTCCATCGATGATGCGAAGTGTCTCCCCACCCTCCTCGATGCCCCGGCGCATTTCAGCAAAGATCCGCTTGATCTCTTGTGCCGATGGGAAGGAGGCAAGCCAGACGTGGTAGGTCTTCTTCACCCGATAACGAGGATGGGTAAGGCGATGAACGATTTCGCCGTCATTGGTCACCAGGATGAGACCCTCGGCATCCTGATCGAGGCGGCCGGCCCAGGTATAGCCGATGAAGCCCTCAGCACGAAGGACTCGACCGAGCGTGTTTCCACTGTGGGGGTCGTCGTGGCTGCACAATTGTCCGACCGTCTTGTAGTACCGATAGACCCGCGGCTCAGGAGGAAGGAGCGGCAGTGGCTGGCCACGAAGATGCAGGGACTGCAGCGCTCCCCATTCTAGACTGAGGAAGGGATCACGGATGATACTGCCGTCTACCTCCACCTCTCCGATCTCAATAAGCTCCTGCGCTTTACGCCGCGAGACCCCTGCGTGCCGCTGCACCAACTGCAACAGCCTCACTGCGCCCTTATGATTCTTTGTCTCCATGGCACTAGGAATACCTTTACGAAGCTGGAAGGTCAAGTCTTTCGATGGATTCCTTGTCACGATCAAGATTGACTCGCTCAAGTTGGCTAAAGACTTGTACAAGAACGAATCAGTCTTATGGGAGGCATCGGGCTCTTACATTACTGAGCCTCTTTATGCATAATGGAATTAAACGCGCACAGGTGGGAGGCGACATGCGCTTTTCCATAGACGAGATACCTTTGGGCAATCGGCGGTTACGGAAGTTCGTTGATGTCCCGTGGCAGCTAAACCATGGAGATCCGAACTGGACGCCGCCGCTTCGTGCTGACCTGTTGGGAAATCGGATCCTGCAGATCACCGGCCTGCTCACCCGGTCGCATCCGTATCACCGAAATGCCGAGGTCACCCACTTCCTCGCCCGGGCAGGGCATCGATTGCTGGGCAGGGTTTCCGCTGCGGTGAATCATCGGTTCAACGAGCATTACAACGCCAAAATCGGATTCTTCGGTTTCTTTGAGACGACCGATGACTTTGGAGTAGCACAAAGTCTCCTTGATCGGGCACGGGATTGGCTCGTGGAACAGGGGATGGAAGCAATGCGCGGTCCCGGCGGGTACTCCACCGCCACGCACGAACCACACCAGGGCATCCTCATCGACGGGTTCGACACACCTCCCACGGTGGAATTGACCCACAACCCGCCCTACTACGGCGAGTTTTTGGAACGCTATGGCCTGAGCAAGGTGAAGGACTATCACGCGTATTGGGTAAACGCCGATGACGCGCCGGATGAAAGACTCGAACGCCTTGTGTCCCAGGTTCGATCGCGACGCCAGATCGAGACGCGCCCGGTCGATCTCTCCCGCGTTCGCGAGGAGGTCGACCGCATCGTCACAATTTACAACGAAGCGTGGGCGAACAACTGGGGTTTTCTGCCGCTGACCGACGCTGAGGCACAGGCAATGTCCGATATCCTCAAGATTGTCGCCGATCCTGGGCTGATGCGTTTTGCGCATGTCGACGGAGAGCTCGCTGCTGTCCTCGGCGCCCTACCCGATCCCAACATTCCATTCCGCCCACGTTGGAACCGGTTTCTGGATACCGATCTAGTACGGATCGCTCGTCTCCTGCTGACCCGCCGTCGCATCCCTGTTGTGCGGCTGATGTTCTTCGGAATCCGACCCAAGTTCCGCAATCGAGGGATTGATGCCGTTCTGTTTCTCGAATGTTTGACCTACGCCCGAAAGCGCGGTTATCGCATGTGCGAACCATCCATGCTCCTTGAAGACAACGACCTGATCTTGCGTCCCTCGGAGGCAATGGGCGGGCATCGTTACAAGACCTGGCGGATCTACGAGATGGCGCTGTAGCGCTCTTGTTCCTCACCTCGGCTAATAATAAACAAGGCGCCATTTCTTGAGCGCATCTCATTTATGCCTCCCTTGCCCAGGTCTCACCGGTCGGCAGCTCGATCTGCTCGCCACCTAAGTAGGCAAGGAAGCGTTGAAAACCGGCGTAGATGGCGGGGTGAGACAAGGGAAATCCGTCTGCCTCCTCATAGTAGACGAGGATGTGCAGGGTTTTTGTAGCGCGGTCGAAGCGGCCGTCAAATCGGGCGACGAATCGATCCTGATAGAGGATAGGAAGTACATAGTAGCCCCACCGTCTTTTTGCCGCTGGCTTGTACACTTCCCAGGCGTATTCGAACTCCCACAGGCGCAAAAGCGCATTGCGCGCCCACACCAGAGGATCAAGCGGTGCAATGAATCGGACACGATCGTCAAACGCCTTTTCTTCAGCCAAACGAAGCTCTTTCTCGGCTCCCGAAAGAGCATAGAACGGCAACTTGATTCCGTCCACCTGAACCACTGCGAGTTCTCCCTCATCAACTAGCCTTTCGGGAGGCCCAACGCGCTGTGCTCGCTGCAGAAGTGCCCACACCTCGGCGTCACCACGCACCGGAAGGAGCCCCACCGCTTGTACTCGTCTTAGAAGCATGGTCCGCCAAAAGGAATCCACCGACGGCGGTTCGACCTCATGGAATCGCGACGGAATAACCCGCTCGGTCAAGTCGAAGTACCGGCGGTAATTTTGACGGTGAGAGACGCTTATCCGGCCCCGATTCCAGAGAACCTCCAAGGCAGCATTTGCCACCTTGGTCGACTTCCAACCACGGTGTTCCCCTTGTGCAACATCAAGCTGTTTTAATTCGCGGCTCGACAGTGGGCCATATTCGCAGACTGCACGATAGACCGTTTCTATCGCTCCCGGGTGTTCGCGGTTCAAGCGCTCTTCCCGACCCTGTTCCCAAGTCTCCCCACCCGCCGACATGAACGCGCGGAAGTCCGGGAAGGCTTCGATGGGAATGGCACACAACATCTTGTTCCAGTATTCGAAACCGAGACGCTCTCGGTGAATGAGATCGAGCGTCTCCCCAGGGTGTGTCCCGCCAACGCGAGCCTGGACCACCAAGTCGTGATTGCGGCCAAGCACCGGCAGCGGATCGAGCTGGATCAGGCCCTGGTCGCAAAAGCACTCGCGAATGCCAGTTACTCCACGGGGATACGCTTTCCCATGCAGGCCTACCGACCACAGCTGATAGACTCGCGCCTGCGCGATACTCCAGTGAAACGCCATTTCCTCTCCGATAAGTAGATACGACCTGCTGGTCTCGATGCTCCGACTGCGCTAACTGTGCACCAATTGTATGGTGGCATGTGCAAAAACGCCAGCAGCACAGGAAGTGAAGGGGGCAGATGCCCATCTCCGCAGAACGCGGAAGAGAAAAGCGAGGGCCCGGCGATCATCCGGGCCCTTGGCGGGGTACTGTGGGCCAGTAGGGCTGCTTGCTGTTATGCCATCAGTAGCGCATTCTAGTTTCCACCGATGCGGATGCGGATCGTGAAGTGCCACTTCCCATCCGGACCGAAGTACCAATACCACCCGCTCGAGGGACGGCCGTAGTGCCATGCACCGTCTTCCCAGTGCCAACACCCACCCGGCCAGCCGTAGAAAGGAGGACTGGAAGGAGGATACGGAGTGCTGGGTGGAGAACCGTAGGGAGGAGTGTACCCATAGGAAGGTGGCGCATTCACCGTGAACGACACCCAGGCGGTGACCCACGTTGGAGTGGGGGTGATTCCCATGATGCGGCCTTGAATCTCGCCAGGAGTCGTCATCGGAAACGGCTCACCGTATGCATTTGGGGTAAGGGACAACGGCACCGGGCTGGCAAAGATTTGTAGCTTCTCCGGCCCCGTGGGATAGGTTACTGTGTATTGGTACGATGAATGATCCGGCAGCACATGTGTTCCAGCAGAGACGAAGTTGCTCTGGGAATAGGCATTGGGAAAGACAAGCCGCACGATACCATCCGACTGGATATCGTACAGGTAGATGTAGGCCGATTGACTGACTGTGTAGTACACACGCAGCGTCTCGCCAACTACATACGTCGATTTGTCCGTCCAGATATTCACTGTAAGGGGCTGTGGAGTCGGCTCGGGAATGATCCCCAGTGGACTTGGTATCCCTTGAGCATTCACAAGGGTCGAGGCACCCACTAGCAGCAGTAGTGCTAGGCATATCGTCATTCTTGATTTCATCCTTATCACCTCGAGCGATTTACACGCAGCCACTCCATTCGTTTCAGTAGCTTTTCCCTCAACTCCCCCGAATACCCGACTGCGGGTGAGAAATCCCGACCCGCGACTGGGTTTCCTTGCCAAAGCCTTCGTGATCGCGTTACCTTTAGCAGGTCATGAAGGTGATCGGGCTTGCCGGCAACGCAGGGAGTGGGAAGAGTACGATCACTCGGGAGCTCTCCAAGCGCAAGGGCATCAAGGCGATTGACCTGGACAAAACAGCCTGGGAGAGCTACCGACCGCGAAGCTCCACTTACTGGCGCCTGGTCACCCGCTTCGGGCAGGGAATCTTGGATTCAGAAGGCGCCATAGATCGCTCACGACTCAGTTCGTCCGTATTCTCCAGCGATCAAGCGCTCGCCGATTTAAACGCCATTGTTCATCCAGTGGTAATCGATCAGTTGCGAGAAACCATGAGCGAAGAAGAGGCGCAAGGAACTCATGTTCTCCTGGTCGAAGGCGCACTACTTGCCACCTCTCCCCATGTCGATCGCTCTCTTTTCGATGCCATCATTTGGCTCGACGTATCGAGTGAAGTTCGTCGAGAGCGTTTGGTGGCGGCTGGCCGGCACGCCCACATCGAGCGCACGGTACCGGAACCGGATAGCCAAGATGTCATCACCGTTGATGCAGAGGGATCCGTTGCTGAAGTGACCGCGCGCGTCGTGGGCACAATCGAGTCCGTTTGACTGGAGAAACTAACTCGCCTACTTCGCTAACCCTTCCTCACAGAGGAATTCCGCATCACTGAAGGGGACAAACTCGTGACCCACGATTTGGTAAGTCTCGTGGCCTTTGCCTGCAATGAGAACAACCTCATCGGGTAGGGCACGGTTCACTGCTTCACGAATCGCTTCGCGTCGATCGGCGAACCTCTCATAGCAACCGCCAGTCGGCACAAGGCCTGCCTCAATTTCGTCAATGATCCGCTCAGGGTCCTCTGCCTTCGGGTTGTCGGTAGTGAGAATGGTGAGGTCGGCAAGGCGACCGCTGATTTTTCCCATGAGCGGCCGCTTCTCCCGATCACTCTGCCCAGGGCACCCAAAAACGCAGATGATACGCGTGTGAAACGTCCGCGCTGACTCGATCATCCGTTCAAGCGAATCGGGGCTGTGGGCAAAATCAACGATTACCGTTGCCCCATTGCGTGCTCGAAAGCGCTGGTAACGGCCTTCCACGTTCCTTGCACAGGCCAGGCGCTCTGCGATCGCCTGCAGAGAAAGGCCCTGTTGAATCCCTACCGAAGCTGCAGCAAGGGCATTGGTGACGTTGTGCTCTCCGGGCAAATGAAGCGTTGTCGCCGCTGCTCTGCCTTCCCATCGAAGGGAAAAAGTGGTCCCCAGACGCTCGTAACGGATATCGGTAGCTTGCAGATCGGCACCCCGATGCATGGCAAAGGTAAAGGGCCTGCCTCGCGTTGCGCCCAGCACCCGCTCGGCGGCGGAGTCATCGACATTAACGATCGCCCAGGCAGCTGGTTTTAACCCGCGAAACAGAATGAGCTTTGCCTCCAGATAGCTCTCCCGATTCCCATGGAAATCGAGATGATCGTGTGTAAGATTGGTGAAAACGGCTGCGTCAAAATCGATCGTATCGACACGATGAAGCGGGAGAGATGCTGAGGAGACTTCAACAACGAGATGCTTTTGTCCGGCCACCAGCGCATTGTAGGCAATCTCCTGGATGAGAGGGCTCGATGGGGTCGTGACGGCCCGAAGGTTGCGTTTCTCATTGGCTACCGTAGTGATGAGGGCAGTCTCTCTCTCCCCCAACAGATGACCAACCAAGTGGCAGACCGTGGTCTTGCCGTTCGTCCCGGTTACACCCGCAGTATACAGTTCCGTTGTAGGATGCCCCCAAAAAGCGGAAGCAAGCTTCGCCAGTGCTCTTCTTGGGTTCTTCACGCGAATACACGGGACAGAGCAGATCTGCGAATCCGGTTCTCGCTGCTCGTCGACGATGATGACGCTTGCTCCACGCGCGATCGCTTCGCCTACGTACCTATGGCCGTCGTCAACATACCCCCGAATAGCGACGAACAGATGACCGGGGCGAATGCAACGTGAGTCCTCAGTGACTCCGCCAATCTCAATCCTCTGCCACTCCGGTTTCAGGGATATCCCAAGCGCTGCGACCAGTTCCCCAAGGCTCCGCTTCATCCGTCCTCCGGAATTCGATAAAGGTAGATTTGGTGGCCTGCCTTGGCCTCGCCGATTTCGTCCGGTTTCCAGCCCCAGATGGGATGATAGTAGGAGACGATCCTCGCCCCCGGTTTGAGTTCACGTCGAAGCCGGTCCTGCAGACGCAGATTCGCCTTGGCAGAGAGAAAGAGGATCACAACATCGGCACCGGATAGCTCGGCGGTGTACATGTCCCCGCGAATCACTCGGGCGTGCCTGGAAAGACCGGCAAACAGAATCCAAGCCCTGCCCCACAGGACACGAATAGGATCGATCTCAATACCGGTGGCATACGCCCCAAACTCCCGTGCGGCCGCTACAACAATCCTGCCATCACCACAGCCAAGGTCAAAGAGAGACTCCCCTTCACTTATGCCGGCCAGGAAGAGGATTCGTCGCACCGTCACCCGGTCGGTCGGCTGCCACAACGCGTCAAGGGTGAGATTCCACCCTACCCAAAGCATGGTCACCGCACCTAGGGCGATCCACAAGTAGAACACGATCTTATAATGAGAGAAGAAGACCCGCTGCAAACAGCGGTCCTGCGGTCAAACCAATTTCTGAAATACGTACGATGTAGCGAAGCTCCACAAAAGCCGCCACCGGCGCGAACAGTGCAACTCGCGTTCCCATCAATCCTTCCACTGTGAAGCCGGTTGAGAACCCTGAGGTGAGGGCCAGGCCGATTCCGCCTCCGAGATACGGATCAAAAGGTGGGAACGCCTGGTGGGCCAAGACCGCTCCACCGAGGAGCATCAACCCTCCCATGTTCTGGGTAGTAATCCCCAATTGTGCTCGTACGTCGATCAGATTCCCAACAGCCATGTCAGCGAGAACACCGACAAGCACGACGCCGGTCGGATCGACCCCAACGCCTGCCCCCAAAAGTGTGGCCGACAGCGGGGCAACAAGGAGGTTCAGTAACAGCAATAAGGCTACGGCTATTCTCGTTTCTCGTTTCATCTTTCTCATCACCGACAGCCAGTGTACCCGAACCCGAAGGAAGGAAGTGGAGACATCCTTCCCCTACAATTAGGGGACTCAAGGCTTAAGGTTCAGATATCGAGCGTGGTGATCTTGTCGCTGTTTTCCCAGATGAAGTCGCGACGTTGGGCGACATCGCTCCCCATCAGAGTGGAGAAGACCTCGTCAGCCTCCAGAGCATCTCGGATCTCAATCCGCTTCAATATCCGATTTTCTGGACTCATCGTCGTCTCCCACAGCTCGCCTGGATTCATCTCCCCCAGACCCTTGAATCGCTTGATCGAGAAGCTGCCGTTGTGGTCTTTGCGAAAGTGATTCAGCTCCTCGTCGGTGAACAGATAGGCCGTCTTCTTTCCTGCCTTCACCTGGTAGAGCGGAGGCTTGGCGATGAACACGTGCCCCTTTTCGATCAGCGTGCGCAGGTAGCGGTAGAAGAAGGTGAGAAGCAGCGTGCAAATGTGGGCTCCATCGACATCTGCATCGGCCATGATGATCAGCCTGTGATAGCGAAGCTTCTCCAGGGAGAAGTCCTCGCGGATTCCCGTTCCGAGGGCGGTGATGATCGACTTGAGTTCTACATTGTCGAGAAGCTTTGCCAGCCGTGCCTTCTCCACGTTCAACACTTTGCCTCGCAGTGGAAGAATCGCCTGGAAGGCTCGATCGCGACCCTGTTTGGCACTTCCGCCGGCTGAATCCCCCTCTACAATGTACAACTCACTCTTCGCAGGATCGGCGTTGGAGCAATCGGCCAGCTTCCCGGGTAGCGCTGTTGCAGAGAGCGGCCCTTTCCTCCGCGCCATGCTCCGCGCCTTTGCTGCCGCCATCCGCGCGCGTCCGGCGGAAACGGATTTCTCAATGATCGTTCGTGCAACCCTCGGTTTCTTCCCGAAATAGAGCGTAAGCTGCTCCTGGAGGATCCCTGTAACTAGGCTCGCCACCTCAGGATTCCCCAACTTCGTCTTGGTCTGCCCCTCAAACTCGGGTTCGGGGATCTTGATACTGATGATTGCTACCAGGCCCTCGCGGATGTCTTCTCCACGCAGGTTCGGATCATTCTTGCGCAGGATCTTCTTATCACGCCCGTAGTCGTTTAGAAACTTGGTGAGCGCACTCTTGAATCCAGTCAGGTGGGTTCCGCCATCGACCGTATTGATGTTGTTGGCAAATGCGAAGATCGACTCGTCGTAGCTTCCGGTGAAGTGCATCGCGATTTCAACAGCGGTTCCACTCTCTT
>CAZDDA010000077.1:0-9241 GCA_964504085.1 uncultured Thermotogae bacterium
AGGTGAAGCCATGCTTATGTTGTTGAATAGCCAGGGAGTGGCGGTCACCAGTGGCTCGGCGTGCACCTCAAGGGCGCTCAAAGCCTCGCATGTGCTTATTGCTATGGGCATATCTCACGAAATAGCCCAGGGTTCCTTGCTCTTCAGGAAGCTTCATCAGAGCCAGAAGTTCTGCCGTGTTGGTCAATAGCTCTCGAGCTCAATTTCTACCATTATGACTGGTCCTGAGAATGGGGTAAGGGCACGCTGGCCTGGGTTCCAGCAAATGCTGCGGTAGGCGGAGGGGCAAGAACAGCTCGGACGTGGATCCAACATCGATGGTGACTCATCTACCTGTATGGACTGAGGTCAGATCACTCCAGCTTGGTCACAACGATATTGTCGAACGACACGTGCATGTCAGAATTCCCGGCAAGTGAGGTCTGTCCATGACCATCGAGGACAAGGTACACGCTTTCCGTCTCCACGTAATGCGTCGCGCACAAGAGCGGGGCAACGACAGTGCAGCCTGTCGTGAGTCAGAAATCTCACGCACGATGTACTACCGCTGGAGGAAACGCTGCTCGATGTACGGATTCGATAGGCTGCATCCACGGCAACAGCAGCTCGGCCTAGCCGTCCCCCACAGCTGGGAACGCGGGCCCAGCGGTTGCTGGTACTGGAGGCACACAGTGCTAGCAACGCGGGGCTGCTCACCGAGCGCACACGGCGGAACCTCGCGCGACGGCGCACCCGTCATGTTGAGGCAAAGGCACCTGGCGAGCTGATCTGCATCGACACGTTCTTCATCGGCAGGCTGAAAGGTGTGGCAGATGACCGCATGTGACGCAGCGAGTTGGTACGCGATGGCGAGAGTGTTTACCGTCTGCAACGCACACCGGGCAGCGTCCTTCCTTAAAGGAGATCGTCGCTGTGGAACTGGCTGGGGCGGGGGGGCAGAGAGTTCTCACCGACGGAGGCGGCGAGTTCAAAGGAGAGTTTAGCCAAGCATGTCGTGAGTTGAATACCCGTCACACGAGGACCCGCCCTCGTCATGCATGAACAAACGGCTTTGTCGAACGGTTACAGGGAACGATCCTGCACAAGCACCGGCGCGGCGCGTAGCGTTTCGTCGGCGGTGCTTCAGACGTTTCCGAGACTGGACAGTCTAGTCTCCGGTCCAGATCTCCACTGAGGTACCTCGCCAATTCTCTCCGGGAAGACGCTCCGCCGCGTGCTGTTCCGCAAGGACGGTGACATCCGGATGCAGTTGGAGAATCGACGCCGGAACGCTTCTTGAAACGGCTCCGAACAGGCTTTTCCGGACAATTTCCGCTTTTTCGACACCGTTTACCAATAACAGGATCCCCCGGGCATTCATGATCGTGCGAATTCCCATCGTGATCGCATACTGCGGCACACTCTCCAACGACCCGAACAGCTCCGCCTCCCGCTGCCTTGTCTCCAAAGAAAGCCTTGCGAGATGGGTCGCGCTACCGAAGGGCGTGTCGGGTTCGTTGAAGCCGATGTGGCCGTTTTGTCCCATTCCCAGAACCGCGAGATCGATGCCTCCGCGTTCGGCGATCCGGCCTTCGTAGCGATCGCATTCGGCCTCGTGGTCTGTAGCAAGGGAGTTCGGAATATTGTGCTCGCGCACTGCCACGTGCTGAAGCAGGTGCGCCTCCGTGAACCGGGCAAAGCTCTGAGCGTGATCGGGCGGAATACCGTAGTATTCATCCAAATTAAATACAACAACATCGTGGAAATCGGCCCTGCCATCGCGGTGAGCAGTGACCAACTCTCGGTACACTCCCACCGGCGTCCGCCCTGTCGGCAAAGCGATCACCACTCCGGGCCGGCACAGCATCACTCGGCACACGTGCCGAGCAGCAGCACGACAAAGCCTACCATAATCCTCCACCACGATGATACGCACCCAATTACCCCCTAGACACTATCTCCAACGCCAATCCGCGCTTCGCACAAAATGGGTTCCGTAGTTGGCCTCTCACTCGCAAGATCGGTCTCTGCCCCTAAGATCTCGGGATGAGGCCCACTAAATCGTCCATTCCCAACGTTTCGAGAGTCCTATCCGTTGGACCAAAGGCATCCATCCCCCTCAGCCGGTAGTACTCGTCAATGGCCTCCTGGAGAGCCACACCTGAGATTCGCTCCCCTTTCGAAGCGCCAGTCCCAAGCGGCTGCATCAATCGAGGAGGAAGCCCATCCATCTCACGGATGTGTCCATCCATGCCAGTTAGTATCCGCCGAATCAGGTAGTTCCTCTCACCAATCCGCTGCATTTCAGCCGCGTCGATCTCCAGACCGGTGATGGCGTTCAGGACGTCTCGCAGCGCCCCGAAGGGATAGTGACCCGCCGCCGCCGATTGGTTCCACGACACAAACCCGCAGACGATGGCCGAGTTCGCGAAAGAATATAGATCCTCGTACGCCTTGCACGCGATCGGCTTCCCCTCCCAAGAAAACCGGTCAAGCGGTTCTTCCACTCCGATCTCAGGGGTCGGTGCCCCAGGCCCCTCGAACATCTCGTCGTGCATTGCCTCGAGGTGCGTCGCGCCACGCGGACTCGTCGCGTAGCTGATCGCTAACCCTTTTTTGCCGCGCGGATCGTGAAGAGGGAGCTCAACGCCCTTGACATGCACGGCCAATTCTGGGGCACCCAGTCGAGCCGCCGCGTCAACGAGTCCCTCGGCCAACAGCTCGCCCAGCCTCCCTTCCCGCTGCGCCATTCGGTCAATGAGCGTCAGCAGCCCTTCCCCGTCTCCCCAAGAGAGGCTCTCCGGGGGAGACAACAGCCCTTTTCCCGAGATCTCCATCACAAACGCGGCGATCACCCCAGCGCTAATCGCATCGAGCCCATATAGGTTGCTCCGATGATGAGCTTGCGCGATCGTCTCCAGATCGTCGATTAGGCACAGCGACCCGAAGCCTGCCAGGGTTTCGTACTCCGGTCCTTCGAACTCCTCGTCACCGACACACACGATCGGCCGACATCGCACGGCGCATCCCGCGCACGCCTCACGCCGCTTAAGCAGTTTCCGGTTGATCGCCTCCGCGTTGATCCGGCCGGCGCCGGTGAACGCTCCTTCCTGAAAGTTGCGAGTGGGAAGCGTACCCAACTCATTGTAGAACGTGACCCCCGCGCTCGTTCCGTACGTCATGAAATTCCGGATGCCGGGGTTCGAGAGCGTCAACCTCGAGTAGGCGGACACCGCTTCACGGAGCCGGTCAGGATCTGTAACGGGCTTGCGCCGAGTTCCCTTCAGGAGGATGGCCTTGAGTCGTTTGCTCCCCATTACAGCACCGAAGCCCGGACGCCCCGCTGCGTGACCGCCATCATGGATGACGCACGCAAAGCGCACTAGATTCTCCCCGGCTGGACCGATCGACGCGATACTTGTTTTCTCCCCGTGCTTCTTGCGAAGTTGCGTTTCGCACGCTTCGGTGGTCAACCCCCAAAGATCCGAGGCTTCCTCCAGCGAGACGCCCTGCTCAGTGACAAGGAGATAACAGGGGGAGACCGCTCGGCCGCGAATCAGGACCGCGTCGTACCCCGTACGGGCAAGGTGATAGCCGAAGGCACCGCCCGCATAAGATTCATTGGCCATCCTCGTCTTGGGAGACCAAGCCATCACCACGTGCTTTCCAGACCCCGGCATGGCAATCCCTTGCAGGGGGCCGGTCACGAACAGGAGTGGATTCTCTTCCCCAAGCGGATCCGGGGCAGTGGCCAATCGAAGACGCTCCTGCAACAGGAGTCTCGCCCCCAGGCCCCTCCCACCAAGATGCAGAGGAGTCCACGCGTTCGGCAGGTCGCGCTCCCGCACTGTGCCAGCTGTCAAATCCACATCCAGGTATCGATGCCACAAACCGTTCATCGCGTACCTCTCCTTTCCCTAAGGCCTAAGTTTTCGCTCCCAGGGCTGCGACAAATCGTTTTGTGGTCGTCAGCGGATTCGTAATTGCCTGTCCGACAACTACGGCAAAAGCGCCTACATCTAATGCCTGACGCACTTGAGTTGGAGTCGTGTAGCGCCCTTCCGCAATCACTGGAATGGTTAGCCTCAACGCAAGCGTTCTCACGAGATCGAAGTCCGGCCTAACCTGCTGCGCCGAGTATGGGGTGTACCCTGACAGAGTCGTCGCCACGATGTCTGCACCCTCTTCTGCAGCAGAAAGCCCCTCCTCCACCGTCGAGACGTCCGCCATCACCAGCACGGAATGCAACGACTTGAGCCCGGCGGCGATCTCTCTGAATGCGCCCACGCCAGAGGGACGCGGTCGTTTTGTTGCATCCGTCGCCACGATCTCCGCGCCCGCGCGCGCCACGACTTCGGCGCTCTCAAGATCCGGTGTGATCCACACGTGGGGGCCGAGGTCGCGACGTTTTAGAATCCCAATCACAGGAAGAGAGACCCGCTGCTTGATCGCTCGAATATCGTCTTTGCCATTTGCTCTAATGCCAACCGCACCGCCAAGTTGTGCTGATTCAGCCATGGCTGCCATATAATTGGGACCATCGAGTGGCGTACCCGGAGTGGCCTGACATGACACGATCAACCCGCCTTCAATCTGCCGCAGAATTGGATCCATTACTCGCTCCTCCTAGTTTTCCCAACAGCACGATAGCCTCTTCTGCAAGAATCTCTGCGCTCCGCCAGTCGAAACGGCTGATCTGGGCCTCGTACCAGCCTGCATCTGTAGCTGATCGATCTGGGAAGTAACCAACATAACCATTCGAACAGCCAAACACCGCCACTTTCTGCTCCGGCCTCTTGGTCGCTCGCACTCGTTGCACGAGAGAGTTGAAGGGTTCCCCGGGAACCGCAAAAAAGATACCGTCTCCAAGCCGAATCCCTTTCAGAACGACGGTTTCCCCGCCTTGCGCCAGACGCTCAGACCGAAGCAGGTCCAGTAGTCCTCTGGCCCCTTCAAGGCGCGTCTCGATGACACGTCTCTCCCCTGGAGGGTTGTCCTCAACATGTTCTTCCGCCAGTCGCCCCTCCAGGCGGTCGATCTCCGTTTGTACGTGAACCACACTAGACGCGGGTTTGTACGGAAGCCAGCAGCTGCATTCGCCGACCGTAAGGCACGCGCCACCCCGGGTGCGGATGCCGTCGGTGACGTCCAGTATCGCCGTGGACAGGATGCGGCCCAGATACTCAAGCTCTTCAAAATTCTGTGCCCGGCGGCAAAACCGAGTACTGACATCGCCCGAAGCACCATTTGTGACAGCGATGACCGTTGTCCCATCCCCAGCCAGCTCCGCGTTGCTTGCAGCAGTTCCCAGCAAATCGGCGGAGAGGTAGCGGCTGTCCGATCCCAATACAGTGGAATGGCAGGGAAAGTTAGCGAGTGCCCCGCGCAACCTTCCCGACGTATCATCGATTCGCAACAACCAAAGGGAGTCATCGATCGATCGCGTCCAGTCCGTCCGATGACTCGCGATTCCCGGGACACACTCGCAGATCACACCGAGTCTTGCAGGAAACATCGACTCGGCGGCCCGGCGAACGGCCTTACGCGTCCCTGCCAGCAATGCTTTGCCCTGCCGTTCCTGAAGATCGGAACGGGGGTTGACGCCCCCAGTACCAACAAGACCCGCTGGTCCTGCGTGTGTGTGGGTGGCTGCCGCGACCACGTTCTGAGCAGCGATCCCGGTGATCTCCTGAACCACTGCTTGAAGCGCTGTGACCCACTCAGCGGACAAACCCAGCACGTCCAACACGAGGACGCCTACGGCCCCCACATCGTTCTGAAAGAGGAAACAGCGCGCGGAAAGCCGGTCATGGATTCCGACGGACCGACCCTCTCTGGCGACGTACCCCCCCATGGGCACGCCAACAGGCGGTGTGATGTCTCCCTTGCCAAGGCCGACGAGCATCATTCCGCCCATCCGATTCGCGCGACTTCCCGCTCGAGCGTATCAAGGACACTCGCTCCTGGCTCGACGCCGACCAACTGGAATCCGAGCAGCACCGCTCCTCCCACAGGGGGGAACGCCGGTGACCGGACCACAGCCGCCGGGGCGTGGGAGGCAAGCTCTTCTTTGAAGGAACGGAGGACAAGCTCCCCCGCTGCAAAGACGCCACCTCCGTAGTAGATGTCGAACGGTGAGTCTGCTTTCCCAAGCTTCCGTAACGCCACAACGGCTGTTGCCGCCAAGGTCCGCCCCACGTTTTCCAGAATACTCACCGCAACGGTGTCTCCCTCACCTGCGGCGTGAGCGACAAGCTTGGCCAAGGCAGCGATCTCGGGTCGACCCAGCCCCCCACTTTCGTACACCCGATCTCGAACTTCAGCAAGGGTCTCGCATCCGAAGTGCTCAAGCAACTTGGATTTCAGTGCTGTCGCACGACCCCTGCCATCTTCCGCCCGATACGTCCACTTCAGGGCTTGGCACCCGATCTGGTAGCCCCCTCCCTCATCGTCAATAATGTGGCCCCAACCGCCGACTCTTACCTCCTCACCCCGATCGTTGACACCGTACGTGTGCGCTCCCGTCCCCGCATAGACCATAATCCCCGGCCGGCCAACCGACGCGCCCGCCAAGACGATCACCAGGTCGTTGTGCACGCCGATGTGGCGGGGGCGAACAAACTCCCGGACGTACTTGGTGACCAACGCTTGCTGTTCCGGACTCTTCCCGATCCCGGTCATCCCCAAAACAATGCTGTCCACCGTGATGGTTTCGTCGCCCGGGAGTGCTTGGCGGATGGAGGACTCCAGCGCCGCGTGGAGGCGGCGGCGTCCGGCTTCACCCTGAACGTGATTGGACGGACCACCACGTCCGTGGCCGATCACGCATCCTTTCTCATCAACGACCAGACAGCGTGTCGCACACTGTCCGCCGTCGACTCCCACGATCCGCACGAAATTCCTCCCCTAGCGGGCCAAGCGAGCTCGATATCGCTCAAACAGCTTCAGATTGTGGTCGTCGTCCCCTTCCAGGTTATAACTCCTTAGAATGGGCGGCTCGACTCCCTCCTGCAGGATTCGCTCTACCGCGGCAAGCACAAGCATGTTCACGAGGAGGGCACCCGCGATAGTGGAACTTGCGCCCGCCTTCTGACCGGTCTTCCCGATCTCGACAATTGCATCACCCGGCGGAACGCAATTGTCAAGGACAAGGTCAGCGACCTCGAAGAGTCGCTTTCCGCTCGCATGCCGCGAAGTTGACTGTCGAGAGTATTCAAGCGATGTGATGGCTATCGTGTAGAGACCCCGCTTGCTCGCTTCCATCGCCACCTCAATGGGTACGGGGTTTCGGCCCGAAGTGGAAACGATGATCATGACTTCACCGGGAAGCAACTGACACCGCTTCGCGTAATGCTCCAACAGGATCTCTGCGAGCCCCTCCAATCTCTCCGCCATCCCCTCGGTAGGATCGGGGACCTGGTTGATCGGCACCAGTCCACCGGCTCGACTAGTGATCTCCTTGCCGATCATGGCTGAGTGACCGCTCCCGAACACGTGCAGGATGCCGCCCTGCAACAGCGACTTGGCCACCCGATCGCTTGCTTGGTCGATCGCTTCGCTTTGCGTCGTGACCACTTTCTCCATAACTTCTTTTATCTTCTCATAGTACGACACCGCAAGCATGTATTCCTCCCTGTATATGAGGCGGCCCCGACCGAGCCTTGCCTCCTTGATGTCTACACGTCTCGTATCCGTGGGTCGAACAGCTCCCTGAACCCGTCCCCCATAAGATTGATCCCCATCACCAGTGCGAAAATCATCCCACCTGGGAAGAACGTCATCCACGGTGCCTCGCGGATGATCGAACGAGCATCGCCCAGGATGTTCCCGAGGCTCGCTGTCGGGGGTTGTATCCCTACCCCAATGAAACTCAAACCGGCCTCCGCAAGCACTCCGTAGGCGAAGACAAAAGTCGCCTGGACCATCAACGCCGCAAAGACATTGGGCAGGATATGCCTCACCACGACTCGCCACACCGGAATCGCCAAGGCCCGCGTCGCCTCGATGTATACCTCCTCACGAACGGAGAGCGTCGAGCCTCGAACAATGCGCGCTGTCCTCGGCGTGTAGACGAGCGCTAGAGCGATCAGAATGTTGGTGACGTTCCTCCCCAAGGCGGCAAGAACGGCCAATGCCAAAAGGAGGGAGGGGAACGCCATGATCACGTCCATAAGGCGCATGATAATGGAATCAAGCCTCTTGAAGGACCCCGCGATCATGCCCACGGCACTACCGAGCACACTGCTGATCACAGCTGTCGCGAGGCCGATCGCCAGGGACATTCGCGCTCCATAAAGAGTACGCGTGAACACATCGCGACCGAAGTTATCCGTACCGAACCAGTGCGAGACCGACGGTGCCTGGATAAACGCGGGTGTCAATCGGTTGGGCAGATAGGGACTGAAGTAGGGACCAATGACAGCCGCAAGCGCCAACAGAAGGAAGAGTGTCCCTCCAATGGCGATTGACCGCTGGTGTAAGAACCGCCGTAGCCCTTTCCAAACCTTTCCAAACGAGTCCGCACGAAATTTCGCACTAGTCATACTTGATCCTCGGATCCAGGTATGCATAGAGCAGATCAATGAACAGATTGATCAAGAGAATGCCGGTGGCAATAAGGAGCATCGCTCCCTGCACAACAGGATAGTCGCGTTTCAGCACAGAATTCACGACAAGATTTCCCATCCCCGGCAGCGAGAAGACAATCTCCGTGATGAAGGCGCCGGAGACGACGAGAACGATCACGAAACCCACAACCGTTATGATGGGGTTGACTGCGACGCGAAGCACATGTTTCCAGAGGACAACGCTCTCTCTAAGACCCTTCGAACGCGCCGTGCGGATGTAGTCGTTTCCCAGCACATCGAGCACCGTGGCTCGGGTCATACGGGCAATCAGCGCCGCCCAGATGAAACCGAGCGTGAAACAAGGCATGATGAGATGCCGGAGTGCATCGAGAAAATCCTTGGTGAAGGGGACGTAGCCCCCCACGGGAAGCCATCGTAAGCCGACCGCGAACACATAGATCAACACAAGCCCCATCAGAAATTCCGGCGTCGACAGACCGACAAGCGCACTTACCATTACCGACGTGTCCAATATGCTGTTCCGTTTGGTTGCGCTGATGATGCCCGGCGGGATTCCCAACATGAGCGCAACAAGGAGTGCCCCAACCCCGAGGGTAAGGGTCACAAGAAGCCGATCCGCGATCGCCTTGCCCACCGATCGACCGAGAAAGATCGATTGCCCCAGGTCGCCCTGT
>CAZDDA010000078.1:0-9241 GCA_964504085.1 uncultured Thermotogae bacterium
CGACCGGTGGCGATCGTAATTTCGGCTACTTGGCCGCTGATGAAGGAACGAACAAGGCCGTCGTGATCGACCCGTCGTTCTCTCCCCAAGCGATTGTCACTTTTGCACGCGAATACGGCTACGAGATCGAATACATCTTCGTTACCCACGACCACTACGATCACGCGAACGGAAATGCGGACATCGAACGCCTCACGGGCAAGCACCCCCTGCTTTACCGCAGTACCGACCCGACCATCGGAACTCAGGTCGTGGATGGTGCGCGCTTCCCCTTGGGAGGGCTTGAGGTCAAGATCCTTCACACGCCGGGGCACACCGAGGATTCGATGTGCATCGTCGTTGGTGATGCGGTCTTCACGGGAGATACGCTGTTTGTCGGCAAAGTCGGAGGCACCGACCTCGATGCAGGCGCACGGACCGAATACGTCTCCCTGCACGAGAAGCTTCTCGTCCTTCCCGACACGACGCGGGTCTTCCCGGGGCACGACTACGGGACCGCACCGCAGTCGACGATTGGAGAAGAACGTGGAACCAACCCGTTTCTCCTTCGGCCGGACTTCGAATCGTTCGTCGATTTGAAGCGGAACTGGGCCGCCTACAAGAAAGAACACGGAATAGCGTGATTCCTTGGTATGTTAGAAGCTTCGGCCGAGACTATCTTGAGCTGTATCCCCATCGAGATGACGCCGAGGCGCGGGCCGACGTAGAGGCAATCATCGAGCTGATAGATCCTCCCAAGGACGAGCCGCTCCTCGATCTCGGATGCGGCGCCGGCCGGCACCTCGTTGCGCTGCACAGTGAGGGCTTTCGCCGCATCGTCGGGCTCGACCTTTCCGCCGAGCTTCTGGAGATCGCCGCCGAGCGGCTCGCCAATGCGGGGGCAGAAGGAATCAAACTCGTGAATGCCGACATGGCGCACATCCCGTATGAGAACCACTTTGGGACGGTTCTGTCGTTGTTTACATCGTTCGGCTATTTCGAGCGCGACGAGGAGAACGCGGCCGTGTTCGCCGCGGTGAGGACAGCCGCGTTGCCGGGAGGACGGTTCTTGATCGACTATATGAACCGAGATTGGGTGATCGCCAATCTCGTCGGCCAGGAAGAGAAGGACGTGGCCGGCCGACACGTGCGGATCGAGCGACGGCTCACCGCAGGCAGGCAACGCGTTGAAAAGACGACGCGGGTGCTCGGCCCCGAGGGAGGGAAGAAGACGTATCACGAATCGGTGCGGCTGTACTCTCCCCTCGAGGTAGAGCAGATGCTTGAGGCAGAAGGGTTTGTGAACATCCGGCGCTACGGGTCGCTTCGTGGTGCGCCTCACCGCTCGCAGAGCCCCCGGCTTATCCTCGTGGCAACAAAAGGAGGCGTGCGTGCTGCAGAGTCTTGACGCACAGCTCGTCTATCCCGAAAACGGGCTGTATCTCGACTACATCGCGGGTCAGGGCAAGGCTGCGTCCTTCTTCTCTCATCCACCGCTGGGGTTTGAGGAGGCGCTGGCCTCTCGTCGGCAAGTGGAGTACCCGCGAGAGGAGGTCTGCGACCTGCTGCAGGAATACAACGCGGGGCTCCAAGCGGAATCTGCCGCGCTCGCGGGAATTGAGGCCCTTCGCTCGCCGGCGGCATTCTGTGTGATCAGCGGTCAACAAGCCGGGTTCTTGGGTGGTCCGGTATACACGCTCTACAAGATCACCACCACCATTTGGCTTGCGCATTACCTGGAACGGCACCTCAAACGCACGGTCGTTCCTGCGTTCTGGCTTGCGAGCGAGGATCACGACTTTGCCGAGATCAACCACGCTTTCCTGCTCAAACGCGACGGCGAGGTCGGACGGGTCTCTTTCGAGTGGACTGGACAGGGGCGACCGATCACCGATCTGCCGATCAGCGATGAGGTCTTGAGCGCTTGCCGCGCGTATTTCGACCAGCTGCCTCACGGCTCTCATTACGAGACGGCGCGCCAGTTGTACGCTGCGAAACCGGAGGAGGACTACTGTAGCTGGCATGCACGGATCTGGTCACGGCTGTTCTCCGGGCGCGGACTGGTCGTCGTCGACCCGTCAATTCTCCGTGCGCCGGCGCGCGCGTTCTTTCACGCCGCACTGACAAAGAGGAAAGAGATTCAAGCCGGTCTGGAGGCCGCAGCGGCCAGGCTTCGTGAGGCCGGTTACGATCCGGCCCTTTCTCCACAGAGGGCAGGGCGTCTGTACACACTCGACTCGGACGGGCGCAGGATCCGGGTGGAGGATCCGCGCGTACATCTAGCCTCTGTACAGAAGGCGCCAGAGCGCTACTCGGCCGACGCGGCCCTGCGACCACTGCTTGCGGATACCCTGTTCCCCGTGGTGGCGAGTGTCCTTGGCCCGGGTGAGATCGCTTATCACGCCATGTTAAAACCGATCTACTCGCTTTTCTCTCTGCCGCAGCCCGTTGTTTTCCCTCGGAAAAGCTACACCGTTGTTGCCCGGGAGGAAGAAAACCTCATCAGCCGATGTGAAACAGGCGTTGCGGAGATCCTCGCCGGTGAATTCGATCCGAAGCAGTGCCTTAGGCGGCTGACATCGCACCGATTGCGAGAGCAGTTTGAAACAGCACGGGAGGGGATCTCCCGGAGCTTGGAACCGCTGCAGCCCCCTTTGGCTGGGCTCGATCCCGGGCTCCAAAGGACCTGGCAACAGACACGCGTCGCGTCGCTTCGCGGGCTCGACAATTTGGAGAAACGCGCTGTCCGGGCCGAGCTGGCGAGACGCGGCCTTTCTGCCAGCCTGCTGCAGCGATTACAGAACGCCCTTCGTCCGCGGGGTAGGCTGCAAGAGCGCGTCTTCCCTGCGCCTCATTTTATCAATCGACATGGAGCGTCCTTTGTGGATACACTCTTCTCGATCGGAGAGATGGGCGATTTCAGCCATCAGTTGATTCCCATGGAGGAGGAGAATGGCCGACGTTGACGTGCTCGTCTTTGGGGCACACCCCGACGACATCGAGATCGGTTGTGGCGGAACGGTGATTAAGTTGAGTGACGCCGGTCGTTCGATTGTGTTGGTGGACATGGTGCGTGGTGAATTGGGAACGCGAGGATCGGCACAGATAAGAGAACAAGAGGCCGCCGCGGCTGCAGAGATTCTCGGCGTCACCGCGCGCGATAATCTTGGACTTGAGGACGGCAACGTACGCTCGACTCCCGAGGCGAAGCACAAGGTGGCCGAAGTTGTCCGGCGGTGGAAACCCCAGATGGTCTTCATTCCTTACTGGGAAGACAGGCATCCCGACCACGCCCACGCCAGCGTGCTGGCCTATGAAGGGACCTTCCTGGCCGGCCTTCATCGCTACGAAACCGGCCAAGAGGCCTATCGTCCGGACAAGCTTATCTACTACATGGGCTGGGGCGAGTTTGAACCGACGTTCATCGTCGACATCGCGGATCAATTCGAGCGAAAGATGGAGGCGATCTACGCCTATTCGACCCAGTTCAAATCGGATGCCTCGCCCGATCCACAGACTCGGCTTACCTCAGAGGAGACCGATTGGTTCATGCGAAGTCGGATGGCGCACTACGGCTCGCTCATCGGGACACGCTACGGAGAGGGTTTTCTGATCCGAGGTAGATTGGCGGTAGAGGATCCGCTGAGCCTGAACTTCTCGTCGTTCTAAGGAGGCCAAGAATGAGGATTGGCATCTCGTGCTATCCGTCACACGGAGGTAGCGGTGTCATCGGGACCGAGCTCGGCAAGCACTTGGCCGAAAGGGGGCATGAGGTCGCCTTCATCAGCTATGCGGCTCCGCTCCGACTGGCCGATCTTCCTCCACGGGTCAGCTTCCACGAGGTCGAGATCGAGGAGTATCCCCTTCTCAAGCAGTTCCCCTATACGCTTGCCCTTGCCTCCAAGATGGCCGAGGTGGCTCGACTCCGGGATCTACAGATCCTGCATGTGCACTACGCGATTCCGTTTGGGGCGGCGGCCCTGTTGGCGAAACAGATCACGGTCGGATCGGGACTGAAGGTCGTCACGACGCTACACGGCACCGACATTACCCTGGTGGGCAACAACGCCTCGTTCAAGCCGGTGACGTGTTTAACGATTCAGCGCTCCGACGCGGTGACCGCGGTCTCCCGCTATCTGGAGGAGGAGACCCGGCGCCAGTTTGACATCGAGCGCCCAATCGACGTGGTCTACAACTTTATCGACCCCGACCGCCACGATCGCGAGATTCCTTCGTGTATTCCTCCATGCACGTGTCTGGAGCAGGTCACGCTGATGCACATCTCCAACTTCCGGCCAGTAAAGAGAGTTCGGGATGTAGTCAGGATCTTCGCGCAAGTCGCTGAAAAGATGGATGCGCGACTGATCCTGGTCGGAGACGGGCCCGAGACACCAGTGGCGGAGCAGGTGGCAAAGGAACTCGGTGTCCTTGACCGAGTGACATTCGTCGGCGTGGTCGATCGCGTTGCGCCGCTTCTTCCAGCCGCCGATCTTTTCCTGTTACCGAGCGCCTCGGAGAGCTTTGGGCTCGTGGCGTTGGAGGCGATGGCAAGCGGGGTTCCCGTGATCGCAAGCGATGTCGGCGGACTGCCTGAAGTGGTTGAACACGGAGCCACCGGCTACCTGGCCCCGGTCGGTGATGTGGATCGGATGGCAGAATATGCAATCGATCTTCTCTCGGACTGCGCACAACAAAAAGCCTTTGCCCGGGCCGCGCAGGAGCGGGCCGGGCAGCTCTTTGACTATCGAAAGATCGTTCCGCAGTACGAAGCGATCTACGAGCGGACCCTTGCGGGTTAGCTGTCCGTAGGCCCTCACATCAGCCGGGGCACCCTCACGCCCCTTTCTTTTGCGACTCGAACTGCTGTATCGTAGCCTGCGTCCGCGTGGCGGGCGACGCCGATTCCCGGGTCGCAGGTCAGGACGCGTTCCAACCGCCGGTCCGCCTCTGTTGTCCCGTCGGCGACGATGACCATGCCGGCGTGGATGCTCTTACCGATTCCTACCCCGCCGCCGTGGTGCACCGAAACCCACGTCGCTCCGCAGACCGCGTTTAAGAGCGCATTTAAGATCGGCCAGTCGGCAATTGCATCGGAGCCATCCTTCATCCCCTCGGTCTCCCGGTACGGTGAGGCGACCGATCCTGAGTCCAGGTGGTCGCGGCCAATCACGATTGGAGCAGAGACCTCCTTTGAGCGAACCAGTTCGTTGAACGCAAGGCCGGCCTTGGCCCGTTCTCCGTAGCCGAGCCAGCAGATGCGCGAGGGAAGGCCTTGGAAGGTGACCTTTTCTTGTGCCTGGCGGATCCAGCGATGCAAAGGTTCATCGTTGGGGAACAGGTCGAGGATTGTCGTGTCGGTGCGGTAGAGGTCGTTCGGATCGCCGGAGAGGGCGACCCAGCGAAACGGGCCTTTCCCCTCGCAGAACATCGGGCGAATGTAGGCGGGGACGAATCCGGGGAAGCGGAAGGCGTCTTTGAGCCCACCGGCCTGCGCCTGGCCGCGCAGGTTGTTCCCGTAGTCAAAGACGATCGACCCCCGATCGAGGAAACCGTTCATCGCCTCAACATGTTGGACCATCGATTCAAAGGAACGCTTCATGTAGCGGTCGGGTTCCTCCTCCCGCAGCTTCAAGGCCTCCTGATAGCTCATCCCGAAAGGCACGTACCCATCGAGCTCGTCGTGGGCGGAGGTCTGGTCGGTGACCACATCGGGGACGATGCCGCGCCGCAGAATCTCCGGGTGGACGTCGGCGGCGTTTCCTAAAAGGCCTATCGACAGGGCCTTTCCGTTCTCCTTGGCAGAAAGCGCCAACTGAAGCGCCTCGTCGAGAGATTCTGTCTTGGTGTCGAGCTGGTTCAATCTCAGACGACGCTCGATCTTTTCGGGATTGATCTCGACGACAATACCCACACCCTCGTTCATCGAGATCGCGAGCGGCTGCGCTCCGCCCATCTCGCCCAGGCCGGCGGTGAGAACCAAGCGCCCTTTCAGAGTGCCTCCGAAGTGCCGGCGGCTGCACTCGGCAAGCGTCTCGTAGGTCCCCTGCAGGATGCCCTGCGTGCCAATGTAGATCCAGGAGCCGGCGGTCATCTGGCCGTACATCGTGAGCCCCAGCCGTTCCAGTTCACGAAACTTCTCCCAGCTCGCCCAATCGGGAACAAGCAGGGAGTTGGCGATCAGCACGCGCGGGGCGTCCGGGTGGGTCGTGAACACCCCCACTGCCCGGCCGGACTGCACGAGAAGGGTCTCGTCATCCCCGAGCCTCTCCAGTGAGCTGAGGATGAGATCGAAATCCTCCCACGAGCGGGCCGCCTTCCCGGTCCCTCCGTAGACGATGAGATTTGCCGGGTCGCCGGCCACCTCGGGGTCGAGATTGTGCTGGATCATCCGCCATGCCGCTTCCTGCAACCAGCCCTTGCAATGAAGCGCCGTCCCTCGCGGCGCTCTGACCTCTCGCGCCTTCGTCTCCTTGGTAATGCCCATCACACTCGCCTCCCAAAGGGTTTCGATTAGTCTAGTGCACCGATCGACCGCTCCACCGTCTCCATCAACGACTCCTCCCAAATCAGGCGGGTCGCTGCCTCAATGTGCTTGTAAATCTCTTCGTCTTTCCTCAGTGCTGGAATCTCTTGGCGCACTCTGGTGTAGAGATCGGTCAACGCGCCCGGAAGGGGCTCGTCCATGTATTCCTTCGCCTGACAGCCGCACAGCAGTTCGATGGCGAGAATAATCCCCACGTTCTTCACCACTTCCCTTAGATGCAACGCCGCATTTGTACCCATGCTGACGTGATCCTCCTGATCTCCGGATACAGGAATTGAATCAACGCTGGAGGGGTGGGCCAACACTTTGTTCTCGGAGGCCAAGCTGGCGGCGGTGTACTGGGCAATCATGTAGCCGGAGTTGAGGCCGGCATCCTGCACAAGGAACGGAGGAAGATCACCGTTCAGATCGGGATGGAGCAGGCGGTTGATCCGCCGCTCGGAGATGTTTCCCAATTCCGCCATCGCCAGTTTCAAATAGTCGGAGACCAGCGCGATCGGTTCTCCGTGGAAATTGCCCCCGGACAAAACCTCGTTTTTGTCCGGAAACACCAGCGGATTGTCGGTCGCCGAATTGATCTCCGTCTCGAGCACGCAAGTTGCATGGTTAAGCGCGGTTCGCACCGCGCCGTGCACCTGCGGGATACATCGGAGGGAATAGGCGTCTTGAACGCCTTCTTGTGACCCTGCAGGGACATTTGCTAGCAGATTTCTTACGTTGTTCGCCGATGCAATCTGCCCGGGATGGGGCCTGGCGTTCTGAATACCTTCGGCAAAAGCGCTGGGATTTCCGTCAAGCGCAAACACGCTGAGAGCACCGACCACGTCGCTAACTTCTAATAGATGTTTGCAGTCCGAAGCAGCAAGAGCGAGCAGCGCGCCCATAACCGGAGTTCCGTTGATCAGCGCAAGTCCCTCTTTTGCCTCCAGCCGAATAGACTCAATCCCCGCTCTTCGCATCGCCGCCTGACCAGAAAGGTGTTCACCGTTGTAGATAGCCTTCCCTTTTCCCAGCATAACTGCGGCGATGTGCGCGAGTGGTGCAAGGTCTCCGCTTGCACCCAGTGACCCTCTGCTCGGGACGGCGGGATGAACCTTCTTGTTCAGCATCTCAACCAGCGTGTTGAGCGTTGCAAGCCTTACCCCGGAAAAACCCTTCGCCAACGAGTTCACGCGCAACAGCATCGCTGCTCTGACAACCTCTTGGGCAAGCAAATGACCGACTCCGGCCGAGTGACTGAGGATGAGGTTCTCTTGGAGCTGTTCGATCTCGTTGGCCGAAATGCACTTGGTGACGAGTCTGCCAAAGCCGGTATTGACCCCGTATATGAGCTTCGTCGGATCCCCGGCCAGAGCTTCCAATGTCTTTCTGCTGCGGCGCACTGCCTCGTAGGCCGCGTCCGTTAGCGCGACAAGCTCCTCGCGGCGTGCCACCCCGATGACATCCTCGATGCGCAGACTCTCACCATTCAGCTTGACCGTCATTACCTTCCCTTCTCCACACGCTACCGGTACCGCTCAAAATGCTGTTGCATGAGATCCGCGGCGAGCGCGGCGTCCTTTTGCCTGAGGGCGTGGAAGATCGATTCGTGGATCTTCACCGATTCGCTCAAGAATTCGTCGGTGCCGGGGAGGTAGTACTGCCGTTCCACGTCCCGCCAGCCTTCTTGTTCCATGATCTTTAGAAAACTCAGCTCCGTCTCCTCGATGACTGCGTTCTCGGTGGATTTGGCGATGAGGAGGTGAAATGCTTTGTGGTACTTAACGAAATCCTCGTAGCAGGAGACCTGCGCCGCCGAGCGCATATCGTCCAGCACCTGTTCAAACGCAGCGAGCATTTGCTTGTTCAGCCTTTCTGCAGCCAGCCTTGTGATCCCGCATTCAAACGCGGCACGAGCCTCCTGCAGTTGAAAGACCTCCTCACTCTTTTGGATCGTCTCGCTGATTTCGCCTCTGATGGCATCCGGATCGGGAATCATTCTCACGAACGTGCCATTCCCGACCTTGGTCTCCACCACCCCCATCAAACGAAGGGCAGCCAGCGCCTCACGCACCGATGTGCGGCCCACACCGGTCAGCTCCGCCAGCTTCGCCTCCGACGGCAGCCGCTCCCCCGGCCCGAGCGTGCCGTCGCCGATCGATGAAAGGATCTGATCGACAACGTGCCTCGGCCTATTCGTCTCGCCCAACCGTTCGAACGACATGACGGGCCATTATAGCACAGGTGTCTGACAGATTTGCGTGGCGCTCCGGACTCCGTAGCTTCCTGGTCTGATCCAAGCACACTTTCAGTCCTTGTTGGATCTTCTTTCTAGCAGAGGAGCCTTTCATGCCTTTCACTGGATTCTTGCTCTTCCAACTGATTTCGTGCTAACATGATCATGGCTGGAGGTTGATGCCGTGGTGTCTGGTGGACGCGGTGCAGTTATCAGTTTTAACAGACCTTCCCGGTTTTCCATTCTCCCTGTTGTGAAAGGAGGTGCGTGGTTGCGAACCACAGTGGCAGTTGTTTGCTGTTTGTTGGTCGTGGGGCTTGGGGTGGTTGCGATTGCAGGCCCAATGTCCGGTACGTGGAGCAGCTTCATTGAATACCATCAATTCCAGCCTGTCAGCGCATCGGCCTTCCTGTCGCTGTTCGAGATGGACTATACCACGTGCGGTTGGACGTTGGGTGCCGGGGTGTTGTTTGACCTACCCAGGTTCGACGACTTCTGGGTTG